>JAYVTX010000030.1:0-19400 GCA_043788425.1 Rhodospirillales bacterium | reverse complement strand
CCGCCGGATGGGACCCGGCCTATGCAGGTGTGTTTCACGCGGCGGGTACCGGGGATACGACCTGGCATGGCATGGCCGAGGCGGTTTTTGCCGCCGCCGCCCAGCATGGCCGCACCCGGCCCACGGTCGTGCCGATCGCCACCGCCGACTGGCCTACGCCCGCCCGGCGTCCCCCGGATAGCCGGCTGGATTGCGCCAAGCTTGCGCAGGTTTATGGCATCACGCTCCCGCCATGGCCGACTTCGGTCCGGCAGGTTGTGGCTGAGCTTATTTAGCCCTTGGCCATCGTAGTGGCGCGACCAGCGGCGTTGATGATACGTTTCGGATCGTGAACGCGCGGACCCGCCCGCCACTGCCCCACATGACCGCCGACGACTTCCTCGCCTGGCCCGGCGATGGCCGGGTGGGCAAGGCACAGCTCATCCACGGTGAAGTCCATATCATGTCACCGGCGAGCGTCGGGCATGGCACGATACAATTCAATCTCGGTGGCGTGTTGCATGCTGGAACCAGCAACGGACTTCAGATTGTTGTCGAGGCGGCAGTCCGACCCCAGCTCGGCGCGGCGTCAAACGTTCGCGTCCCCGACCTGCTCGGCACTTTTGAATTGATCAGTCGCGGCATGCAAACCGCCGACCATCCCGTGCTGATCATCGAAATCCTGTCACCGGGCAATCGGGACACGACACGCGAAAACATGATGGCTTACGCGACGATGCCGTCCGTGCAGGAGCTGACCGTTATCCACAGCACGCGCGTTTTGGCGGAAGTGCTGGTCCGCGCGCCCGACGGTTCCTGGCCGGCTGACCCGGTGAATTTCGGCTCGGGCGAGCAGTTGACGATCATTACGGCCGGTATCGTCTGCCCTTTGGAAGCCGTGTATGCGGGAACGTGGCGTGCGGCTTAAACCGCCGTCTCCGCCGACACCCACCCACTGGCACCCACAAACGGCATCGCGACCGCCGACGGAAAATCGTGGTCGCCAGGAACCATGTGCGTGTCCAGGCCGATAATTGTGTCCACGACGGCCAGGTTCCGGTGGGTGCCAAACAGGCGGTCCCACACGCTGAACACGTCGCCATAGTTACTGTTGGTGTAGGGCATCCGTGCGTCGTGGTGCACGTGGTGCAAATTGGGAGTGATCAGCACCATGCCCAAAATGTGCGCCCAGCGCTCATTCAGCCGGAATGTCGTGTGGGACAGAATGTTGGACACCGTCTCAACCGTTTGGCGCAGCACCAGCAGTTCGGGCGGGATGCCGCACAGGAAAACCCATAATGCAAGAAAACCATTGCGGATTACGGTCTCGCCGGGGTGTTCGCGGATCGTGGTCGTGGCGTCGATCGCCTGGTCCGTATGATGCACCAAATGAAAGCGCCAGAACGCCGGGATGTGGTGCATCGCGAAGTGATAAGCCCAGTCGAGCAGGTCTAGAACGATGAACATCAGTCCGAACTTGATCCAGGGCGAGTCAAACCATGGCAGCAGGTACAACAATCCCCAGTGCTCGGCCGTAACAGCCTCCGCCAGGGCCAGGCACCCCATCGCGAGCACCAGTTGTATCGGCAGGACGCAGCCGGCGAATAGTACGTTTACCGTCCCCCGGCGCATCGTACGGGTGCGGTCGTGGCGCAGAACCAGTGCCTCCATCAGGCAGCACCCGGTGATGACCGTCCCAAACAGCGCTGCCTGAATGATTGCGGCATGCGCCGTTAGGAATTGAATAGTGTTCACGCCTGCTGTTGACCCTGCCACGCCGCGTGGCGCAAGAGCCACAACGTATGTTACCGATTAATATTGTAAACTGTGTCCATACGGCGGCGAAGGCATAGCGGCCTGCGCCACGGTCGCTTGACCCTGCAGAAGCAAAGTGCAACCCAATGTGTAACAAAATAGGAAGCGCTCAGTGACGATCTACACCGGTCCGGTCTTCGACATGGCACGCACGCAATTCGGCCTGATTGCCGATCATTTGCAGATCCCAACTGACGAGCGGGCGCGCCTACTATATCCCAAGCGGGCCATCACTGTATCCATCCCCGTACACATGGATGATGGCCGGACGGAGGTGTTTCAGGGCTACCGTGTGCAGCATCACTTGACGCTTGGCCCAACCAAGGGCGGTACGCGCTTCTCCAGCCACCTCGATATTGGTGAAGTTGCAGCACTGGCGATCTGGATGAGCTGGAAGTGCGCCCTGGCTGGCCTGCCATATGGCGGGGCAAAAGGCGGCGTTGCCTGCGATCCAACGGCCCTGTCGCGGCGTGAGTTGGAGGCGGTCAGCCGCCGCTACATGCAGGAGATGATCCCCTTCGTCAGCCCGCAAACCGACGTCATGGCGCCCGACATGGGTACGAATGAACAGGTGATGGCCTGGTTCATGGACACCTACTCCATGCACGAAGGCCACGCCGTGTCGGAGATCGTAACCGGTAAGCCGGTGTCGCTAGGCGGGACAGAGGGCCGGCGTGAGGCGACGGGGCGCGGTGTGGCCTACCTGGTCGGACGCGCCTGCGACACCATCGGCCTGAAATCGCAAGACTGCACGGCCGTTGTACAAGGCTTCGGAAACGTGGGCTCCGTCACTGCCTACACGCTGGCCCGGCGGCACGGGGTAAAGATCACCGGCGTCAGCGACCATACGGCCGCCTTGTACGACCCGGCCGGCCTGCCGCTGGATGCGATTGAGGCGCATGTCGGCGCGCGCGGCGTTCTGGCCGGGTTCAGCAATGAAATGGGCATCTCCGCCAGCGAACTACTGCTGCAGCCGTGCGATATCCTGGCACCCTGCGCGATTGAGCGGGTGATCACTGCCGAAAACGCTGGCAAGCTGCAGTGCCGTATCCTGGCCGAGGGCGCGAACGGCCCCGTTACGCCCGACGCCGACGCTGTGCTGGACCAGCGCCGGGATGAGGTGTTCATTGTCCCCGACATTCTGTGCAACTCGGGCGGCGTGATCGTCAGCTACTTCGAATGGGTGCAGGATTTGCAGCGCCTGTTCTGGTCCGAGACGGAGGTGAACGACCGGCTGGAGCGGCTGCTGGAACAGGCCTTCGTCCAGGTGACCCGGCGCGCCACGCGGGAAAATGTATCGATGCGGATGAGCGCCATGTCGATCGGCGTTGAGAAGGTGCGGGCCGGTAAAAAGCTACGGGGGTTGTTTCCGTAACGCCGGGGTCGGGGGCGGCCTGATACAATCGGTAATTTGCTATGCCGGACCGCCACACCGATGACTGAAGCGACATAACGGCCGGGCCTGATGCGACACTGTGTTTATACGAGCCTGTACGGCACTTTCGATACCCTGCCCGAGCAGCCGCAGGCCAGCCCTGAATGCGACTACATCGCCTTCGTCGGCGATCCGGCCATCACGTCCGACACCTGGCAGGTGCGTCACGTGCCGCCGCTTTTGCCGGGCGACCCGGTCCGTAGTTCCCGGTTTGCCAAGTTGCTGGCACACCGCCTGCTGCCAGATTACGGCGCATCGCTCTACATCGACTGCAGCGTGCGGCTAGAGCAGCCGGCGGAAGCATTGTTTCGCGATTTGCTGACCGGCCACACCGATACCATGGCCTGCTTTCGCCACCCGGATCGTACCGACGTGCTGAGCGAGGCTGAGGCGGTGATCGCGCTCGGCTATGACGATCCGGCCGTGTGCATGGCGCAGATGGCCGCCTATCGGCGCGCCGGGTTTACGGGGCGGGTGCCACTGATCTGGGGCGGGCTGCTGCTGCGCTACCACCACCATCCAGCGGTTGTGGCGTGTATGGAGCGTTGGTTCGTCCACGTGCTGCGTTACTCACGCCGGGATCAGCTTTCATTCCCATTTGTGGCGGAGCAGTTGGATTTCGACTTCGTTGCCCACCCGCATGCAGCGACCCGGTCGGCGTGGCATAGTTGGCCGCACCGGGTCGCCCGAAGGCGTTCTCCGTATCACACCGGCGCGTGTGCGCGGTCATGGGAAGCGGCCGACCGGATGCCGACCGACCTGGCCGCGTTGGCACAGGTATGGCGTACCGCAGACGACCGCGTGGACGGACTGGCGGCGGCGGTGCGAACCGCCCACCACGCTGCCGATGCGCAGGCGGCAGCCTTTCGGGCTACCCAGCGGGTGGCCAGTGCCCTGGAAACAGCGCTGCACACCACGCAACAAGCGTTGCAGCAGGCCGAGACGATGTTGGCCGCCGTGGCAGCAAGTAGCAGCTGGCGGATCACGCGACCGTTTCGGGCGGTCGCCGGCTTCGTCCGGCGGCTTTGCGCAGGATAGGCCTGACTGCGTGGATACCGGTTTGCCCGACGCTAAAGCTGCCCTATTGCACGCCGCATGCGTGAACGGCGTCGCCCGCCACTTTTGATGGCAGGCACAACACCAGGGCGATGCCGCCGGGCTGCGTATCCCCGCTGGGAGCTGAGGCTGACCAGTCCGCGTGGCCCCTCCACCGCGATCCGCTCGGGCCGGAGGTCCTGGCGTTCGTTCATACCTAGTGCTTCCAGCGCGGCCCCCGCAGCGGACCCGCGATTGCATCCCTCGGCGTGATGGTTGCCCGAGTGCAGCTAGCCGTGCACCGACGACAACATGTCGTGCACGCGGTACGTCATGATCCCCAGCAACGCCGCCAGGCCCAGGTACATGACGCTATATTCCAGCTTCGCCGCCGCTGGCACCCCGCCGTAATAGGCGACGTTGTCCGGATGCGCCGGGTCATAGCGCCATGCGGCCAGCAGGTGGGGCAGGGCGATTACGCCGATCAGGATCAGCATCGGGCTCGGTGAGACAAAGAACGCCGCCACCAGCAGCGGCGCACCCAACAGCCAAATTCGCGGCCCCAGCACCGCCGTGATCCGGCCACCATCCAGCGGCGAAATGGGCAGCAGGTTGAACAGATTCAGCACCAGCCCCGAATAGCAGACAGCCAACCCCAGATTGCTCTCCGCCTCCCGCGCCCAGAAATAGACGGCAAAGCAGGCGAGCGTTCCCAGGAACGGCCCGCCATAGGCCACGTAGGCCTCAGCCTCGGCATCGTCAGGCCGGCCCTTCATGGTGATGAATGCGCCGAGAAACGGGATGAACGCCGGCGCACTGACCGGCAGGCCCCGGATGCGGGCGGCGATGACGTGACCCATCTCGTGCACGAATAGCAGGCCCACGAACCCGGCCGCGAACGGCCAGCCCCAAATCTGGGCATAGACCGCAATCGACAGGACCATGCTGCCTGCCGTCAGCGCGACCTTTCCAAACTTTAGCCCGGCCAGGCCGAGCAGCAGAAGCTTGATCACGGTGGCGGGGCGCGGCGGAAAAAGCGGCGGACGGCTAGGCCAATACCCGCAACGGCCAGCAATCCGACCTTGGCAAACTTCAACACGAACACGCCCGCCAGTGCGATCAGCCCCAGCTTTTTGGCTGCCACCACGCCGATCAGGCCCAGCAGCCCGTACTCGGCAATCCGGTCCGTGCTGGCGTTAAAGTCACCATAGGCTTTTCCCGGCAGATAGCTCAGGCCGCCGAGCAACTGGCCCACAACCGGACGATACTGCGCCAATTCTTCCTGCGCCACCGCAAGGTTCAGGCTGATATACCCACCCCGGCCCAGCGCGCGGGTATTCAGGTTTACGCTGGCGCTATCAGCGTCGTCCTTACGGGCCACACCCAGCGCCCAGCGTAGTTGATGGGTGGCGGAATCGTAAGATGGCGGTTCCAGCCAGCCGGTCAGCATCAACTCGGGAAAACCCCGGGTGACGCGGTCTTTATTACTCTCCTCGGCACCTTCGCGCAGACTTTCGAGGATCTCGCCCGGCTTGATGTCCTGTGCCTCATCATCGCGAATGTAGCCGTCAGGGACGAAGCGGACGGCAATCAGCCAGTTTTCTTCACCGGGCGTGGTGATAATGCCGAGCTGTTCGTCGCCGGGGGTGTTACCGCGGCTGCGGGACCAGCGATACGCTTCAGCCTTTGGGATGAACATCATGCCGCGTGGTAAAGCGAGGGTGGCCTGATCGGCCAGCGCGATATCCGCCGGGCCACGGGTTGCGGCGGCGAGGGCGGCGTTCCAGGCAGCCTTGGCCTCTGCCTCACGCGATGCTGGCGTATTGGTCTGGTCCGGCCCGGGCGCCCGGGCAGGCTGTGCCCAGGCGGGAAGCGTCAACAGCAAGAGCAGTAGCGTGCGCAGGATCGGCATGGGGCGCTCCGGCCAGGTGCGCTGGTTGTGCCGGAACGCGGCGGGGCCGTAAAGTTCAGCCGGCCGGGCGCGCCATGATAACGCGATCATAGCCGTGCTGCGTAATACGCGCCGTTTCGGTAAAGCCCAGCCGCTGGTATCGGGCCACGTTCTCGGCCATCAGCACGTGCGTATAGAGGCGGATGGTGGCGTGACCGCGGCGCACAGCCTCCGAGCCGGCGAATGCGTTCAACTGTCGGCCAATACCGCTTCCGTGCAGGGCGGGGGTAACGGCGACGTTATCCAGCAACAGTCCATCGGCCGTATCTTCCAGCACAACAAGACCGGCGATTGCGCCGTCGATGTCCATGACCCAGGCTTGCCCCTTCGCAATCCGGTGCCGGTAATCGTCGAGCATCGGCGCGGGTGGCTTGCCGATCCGCTGGATGTACGGCGCATACGCATCCGCGACGATGGTGTCGATCGCACCCAGGTCCGCGGTTGCAGCCAGCCGGATCACGCGCCCAGCTTCAGCCCCGCGACGCCGGCCAGGATCAGCATGACGCAGAAGATACGGACCAGACCAGCCGGCTCCCCCTCCATCGCGATACCCCAGACCAACCCGCCCGCAGCCCCAATGCCGGTCCAGACGGCATAGACCGTGCCCATCGGCATGACCTTCAGCGATTGCGACATGCAGAAGAACCCGGCGCCCATCGTCACCAAAGTGATCAGGTTGTAGGGCCAGCGCTCAAAGCCGTGCGACATCTTCAGGAACACAACCCACACGACCTCGAACACCCCCGCGATGGTCAGCCATATCCAGGGGTTGATCGCAGGCAGTGTCACGCGACCTTTTTCAGCAACAACCCCTGTGCCACGACCGTCTCCGCGATCTGAACCGCGTTCAGCGCGGCACCCTTGCGCAAATTGTCACTGACGCACCAGAAACTCAGGCCATGCTCGACCGTCGGGTCCTTGCGAACGCGGCTAACATAGACCGCGTCTTCACCCACGCACTCGGCGGGCGTCATGTAGCCGCCATCGTCACGGGTATCCATAACGGTAATGCCGGGGAAATTGCGCATCAGGTCGCGTGCGCCGGATGCCGTGACGGGCTCATGGAACTCAACGTTCACCGCTTCACTATGGCCGATCAGAACCGGCACGCGGACGCAGGTGGCGTGTACCAGGATATCACCGCCCAGGATCTTCCGAGTCTCGACCGCCATCTTCCACTCTTCCTTGGTCGATCCGTCATCCATAAAGCTGTCGATGTGCGGGATGCAGTTGAACGCGATCTGCTTCGTGAACTGCTGCGGCACCATCGGGTCGTTTACGTACATCGCGCGGGACTGTGCCCACAGCTCATCCATGCCGTCCTTACCGGCGCCCGACACGGACTGGTACGTACTGACCACGACGCGCTTGATCTTGAACCGGTCGTGCAACGGCTTCAACGCGACCACCATCTGGATTGTCGAGCAATTAGGGTTGGCAATGATCCCACGGCGAATGCGCGATAGTGCCTGCGGATTCACCTCCGGCACCACCAATGGCACGTCCGGCTCCATCCGGAACTGGCTGGTATTGTCGATCACCAAGCACCCGGCGGCCGCCGCCCGCGGGGCATGCACGGCGGAAATGCTGGCGCCCGGGCTGAACAGCCCGATGTCCCAGCCGGCGAAGTCGAACGTGTCGAGGTTTTTCACCTTCAACACCCGCTTCTCACCAAAGCTGATTTCCTGGTTGGCCGATCGGGCGCTCGCCAAGGCTACAATGTCATCGACCGGGAAATTGCGCTCGGCCAGGGTCTTGATGATCTCGCGCCCAACTGCCCCGGTGGCTCCGACGACGGCGACCCTGTAGCCCATGACCCTGCTCCGCTTTTCAACCCTGGCGATTACGCCCCGGCCCCATCACGTGCAAGTAGTGGGTGCAAGCGCGTCGCGGTAGATGCCCGTGAGGCAGACGCCATCGGGACCGACCTGGCCGCGGTACATGCCGCGGCTGGTAAATGGCAATACGGCATGCCCGGCCGCGTCGATCGCGATCAGCCCGCCATCGCCGCCTAGCGCCGTGACGTCGGCTAGGACCAAGTCGGTGGCGTCGGCCAACGACAAGCCGGACAGCCGCATGTGCATCGCGATCGCATGGCCGGCCGCGGCCCGAATGAAGCTCTCGCCATGGCCGGTGGCCGATATCGCAACCGTAGCGTCCGCCCAGGTCCCGGCGCCCGCCAACGGTGTATCGCCGATGCGGCCGGCCAGCTTGCCCGTCATGCCGCCCGTGCTGGTGCCGGCGGCCAGCACACCCTGCGCATCCCGGGCCACCGCGCCCACCGTGCCGTGCCGGTCCGCATCGTCGATCGGGCCACCCCGCGCCGCCAATACGGCCGCAAGCGCCCGCTGCCGCCGCGCCGTGACGAACGATGCCGGGTCGGCAAACGGTACCCGGCCCTGCAGCCAGCCCTCGGCACCCCGGCCGGCCAGCAGCACGTGGGGTGAGTGCTCCATCACCGCCCGCGCCGCGTCGATCGGGTGGGCCGGGCCGCACACGCCAGCGACGGCGCCGGTACGCCGGGTGGCACCATCCATGATGCACGCGTCATGCTCGACCTTGCCATCCGCTGTAAGGACTGCGCCATGCCCGGCGTTGAACAACGGATCGTCCTCCAGCACGTGGATTGCGGCGCAAACGGCGTCGATCGCCGGGCCGCCCGCCGCCAGAACCCGGTGCCCGGCGATCAGCGCCCGCGCCAGCCCGTTCCGGTGCGCCTGTTCCAGGTCCGCATCCATGGCATCCGGGGCTAGCGTCCCGGCCCCACCATGAATGGCGAGTGCAATCACTCGGCGATCGCGAGTTCCGGTGCCTGGTGCCTGTCCAGCACGGCGCGGGCCTTCACCATGTCCAACTGCCCCTCCCACTTCGCCACGGCGATTGTCGCAACCGCGTTGCCAAATAGATTGGTGATTGCCCGCGCCTCACTCATGAACCGGTCGATCGGGAACACGAGCACGATCGACTCGACCGGGATCTTACCCGCGAGGGTACCCAACGTTGCGGCCAGCGTGATGAAGCCCCCGCCCGTTACCGCTGCGGCGCCCTTGGACGTCAGCAACAGCACGCCCAGGATCAGCGCCCAGTCGGAGAGCGAGAGCGGGATATTCAGCGCCTGCGAGATGTAGGCAATCGCCATCGTGAAATAGAGGCTGGTGCCGTCCAAATTGAACGCATAGCCCAGCGGCACCACGAGGCCGACGAGCGGGCGGGAGCAGCCCATCGCCTCCAGCTTCTCCATCAGCGTCGGCAGCGCCGATTCACTGCTGCTGGTACCAAGCACGATGAAGAACTCTTCCTTCAAATATGCCAGCAGCTTGAACATGTTCAGCCCGCACAGCGCCATAATCGCTGCCAAAACCGCCAATACGAACACGGCGCAGGTGATGTAGAACGCAACCATGAGCCATAGCAGGTTCGACAACTGCCCGACCCCGTAGCGGCCGATCGAGAATGCCATCGCGCCGAATGCCCCGATCGGCGCCACTTTCATGATCAACGCAACCACACCGAACATGGCCTTACCCGCCTGTTCCAGCACCGCCGTCAGCCCAGCACCACGATCACCCACGCGGGCAAGGGCCACGCCGAACAGCACGGAAAAGAACAGCACCGGAAGGATGTCGCCCTTGGCAAACGCATTCACAACCTGATCGGGGATGACGTTGATCAGGAAATCGACGACGCCCAGATGGCTTTTGGGATCGATATAGCGCGACACAGCGCCCGCATTGATCTTCGTCGGGTCGATGTTCATGCCGGCACCTGGCGCGACGAGATGCCCGACCGCGAGCCCGATCAGCATAGCGATGGTGGTCAGCGCCTCAAAATACAAAATGGCTTTCAGCCCGATCCGGCCCACGCCCGCGCCAGCAGTCAGTTTGGCAATGCCGACTACGACTGTCAGAAAGATGATCGGCGCGATGACCATCTTTACCAGGCGGACAAACGCGTCACCCAGTGGCTGCATCTGCACGCCGTATTCAGGCATGTAATGACCAAGGGCCACGCCGGCAATCACTGCAACCAGTACCTGCAAGTACAGCGACTTTGAACCAGTAATCACCATTTCGACGCACTCCCTCCATCGCACCTAGCGGAATGAAGCAGAGTTGGCGACCCCTAACTTATGCTGGCATACCAGGGGATCGCCATTGGAAAGCCGGGCCATGTCCTATGTCATCGCGCCACCCCCCATTCCCGCCATCCCGGTCCAGGGCGGCGGCCTGTTCCCCGTGCGACGCGTATTCTGCGTCGGTCGAAATTACGCCGAGCACGCCCGCGAAATGGGCCACGACCCAGACCGTGAGGCACCATTTTTCTTCATGAAACCAGCCGACGCCTTGCTGGTGGGCGACGTAGACATGCCGTACCCGCCACAAACTCAAGACCTGCATCACGAGGTGGAGTTGGTCGTCGCCCTCGGCTCCGGCGGTATGGACATTCGCGCGGAACACGCGCTGGCGCATGTGTGGGGCTATGCCGCCGGCCTCGATATGACCCGGCGCGACCTGCAGGGTGCGGCGAAGAAGGCCGGGCGGCCCTGGGACATGGGCAAGGGCTTCGATGCATCGGCCCCGATTGGCGCGCTGGTCCCGGCCGCGGGGTTCGACCCGACGAAGGGCGCGATCGAACTGCGCGTAAACGGCGTGGTCCGGCAGATGAGCGATCTGAGCCAGTTGATCTGGAGCGTGGCCGAGACGATCGCGATTTTGTCCACAACCGTTACCCTGGCCGCAGGTGACCTGATATTCACGGGAACGCCAGCGGGCGTCGCGGCCGTGCAGCGGGGCGATCTGATGGAAGGCTCTGTCGCCGGCATCGGCACCGTGCGCACGATGGTAGTCTGACCCGTGGCCGAACCTGGCGACCGCCGTCCGATTGCGGCCCGAACGGCGCCGGTGTTCGTAGCCATCGCGGACTGGCTAATCCGGCGTCGCGTGTCGCCGAACGCGATTTCGGTCGCGGGAATGGTTGCCGGGTGCCTGGCGGGTGTGGCGCTGGCGGAGGCACCGGGTGGCCGGTTGCATTGGTTGGTGGGGGCAGCGCTGGTGCAGCTACGGCTGCTGGCCAACATGCTGGACGGCATGGTCGCAGTCGGGCGTGGCGTCACGTCCCCGGTCGGTGAGTTGTACAACGAAATCCCCGACCGCGTGGCCGATACGGCGGTGCTGGTCGGAATGGGCGTGGCCGCCGGGTCGGTCGCATTTGGGTTTGCGGCAGCGCTGGCGGCAATAGCGACAGCCTACGTCCGCGCCGTGGGCCGGGGCCTAGGCCAGGGTAGCGACTTCTGCGGCCCGATGGCTAAACCGCATCGCATGGCGGTTGTGACAATCGGTGCGCTGGTCTGCGCGGTAGTGCCTAGCCTGGCAACGTCCGAGCCGGTTGCGGTCCTGTTCATCATCACCGCTTTGGCCACCCTGACCGCCGCGCGACGGCTGGCGCGCATCGTACGAAAGCTTGTTCCATGATGGGCGTCATCGACCCCGTCAGCCGCGGGATCGTCCTGGCGACGTTGGGCGTGCTTTTGCTGGCTGCCCTGGTAATCGGCGCGTTGTCGCTGCTGGGCCGGATCGCTCCGCCGTTGCGCCGAGAACTATGGCTACGGCTCGGCTCTTGGGCGGTGCTGTTACCGCTGATGCTGGGGCCAGTACTGTTGGGGCGCGTCTATTTCATCGGCGCCGTCACGGGGCTGGGCCTGCTGTGTTTGCGCGAGTACGACCGGGCGACCGGCTTGTTCCGGCAGCCGGTGATGACGGCGCTGGTGGCCGTAGGCATTCTGGCCGTGAACGCGGCGGCCCTCGATCACTGGTACGGGCTGTTCATGGCGCTGATCCCGCTATCGGTCGGCACGATTGCAATCGCATCGATCCCGCAGGATCAACCGGCCGGGTACATCCAGCGGACCGGGCTGGCGGTGTTCGCATTCATGCTGTTCGGCAGCAGCCTGGCGCATTTGGGGTTCATGGCCAACGACTTGCACTACCGCCCAATCGTGCTGTTGCTGCTAACGGCCGTCGCGATCAACGACGTGTTTGCCTTCACGTGCGGCAAAATCCTGGGCGGCCCCAAGTTGCTGCCCGCGACGAGCCCGAACAAGACGGTGTCGGGCGCGCTGGGGGCCATGGTGTGTACGTCCGTGCTGGTCGCGCTGATCGCGGCGCCGATCTTTCAGGGCACCAACCTGGATTTTTGGTACAAGCTGCTTGGCCTGGGTCTAATTGTCAGCTTTGCCGGCCAAGCCGGCGATCTGATGCTGTCCAGCATCAAGCGCGATTTAGGCATCAAGGACATGGGCACCGTCATTCCCGGGCATGGCGGGTTGCTGGACCGGTTCAACTCGATCCTGTTGGTTGCGCCGGCGACGTTTCACTACATCGGCTATTACGTGGGCTTCGGCCTCGATGAGCCGATCCGGCTGTTCACGTCATGACCGGTCCGGACTGGACAATGCGGCCGGCCCGTGACCACGGGCTATCACCAGACGAGCGGCTGCGCAGCCAGGGTCGCGAACGGGGCCTGGGCAGCCTGATTACCGGCGGCGCCTGGCTCATGCTAGTGCGGATGTATTTGCGGGTCATGCACCGGCTGCGGGTGACGGGGCTGGAGCATGTGCCGCCGCCGCCCTTCGTCATGATCGCCAACCATACGAGCCATTTGGACGCGCTGACCCTGGCTGCCGCCCTGCCGTGGTCCGCGGCCCGGTATGCATTTGCGCTGGCAGCGGGCGACACGTTTTTCACGAGTACCCCGGCCGCAGCTTTTGCCGCCTATGCTGTGAACGCACTGCCGGTCTGGCGTGCGCGAACGACGTCGGCCGACCTGGCCCGGCTGCGTGCACGGCTGACGGAAGATGGTGTTGTTTACATCTTGTTTCCGGAGGGCACGCGCTCCCGCACCGGCGCACTGGGTCCGTTCAAGCCGGGGATTGCGGCGCTGGTGGCCGGGTCGGCGGTGCCGGTTGTGCCGTGCTATCTGGCGGGTGCGGCGGCAGCATGGCCTGCCGACAAGTCCTGGCCACGTCCGGGCCGGCTGACGTTACGGATCGGGCCGCCGTTGGATTTCAGCACGGCTGCTCCAGACCGGGCGGGGGGTCAGGCGGTGGCCGACGCGTGCCGGGCTGCAGTGATCGCCTTGGCGTAGCCCTACCGCGCCGGGGCAGCGTACCCCGGCGCGGCATTAGGCTCAGTTTAGTTTAGGCGCGGCTGGCGAGAGGGACGGCGCCGACGTAACCCGCGGAGCCGCGGGGCTAGCAACCGACGGCGCGACCGTGGCAGCCGGTGCTGCGACGATGGCCGGCTTGGTGGGCGTAAATACCGTGCCAGCGACGGGCGCCTTGCTGGCCATCGGTGCCATTGGCGACGTGGCCATCGGGCTCGTGATCGCCGGGCTCGTGATCACCGGGCTCGTGATCGCGGGGCTCGTGATCGCGGGGTTCGTGATCGCGGGGGTTGCAACGGCTTTGCCCGTTACAGCCGGCGTTCCAACCACGGCGGGGGCCGGCGTGGCAGTGGTCACGACCGGGGTCGTCGACACCTTATGCGCAACCGGCTTTACAGCGTGGCGCACGTGATGGCGGGCAGGCTGGGCCAGCGCCGGCACTGCCAAGGTGCCCAGCAGGACGGCGGCGAGCGTCAGGCGATTGCGATTCATTTGGATTAGTCCTCGGTGGCGTCAGCATCATTGCCGACCCCACTAAAGTGCGACCTGTTTGCGGCAGCCGCTCGTCTGGATCATGTCGGGCGCGGGGCATTTTGTAACGCAGCGTTACGCCCGCTGACGACCAGCCCGGCCGCAATCAGGGCGGCCCCCGATGCGTGGTACGGGTGCAGCGTTTCACCCAGCACCAGCACCGCCAGCACCGTGCCGAATATCGGGATCAGGTGCATGAACTGCCCGGCCCGCGCCGCCCCCAGCAGAGCCACGCCGCGGTTGAAGCACAGCGTTGCGACGAACGATGCGAACACCCCCGCATAGATCACCGCCGCCCAGGCCGGAGCCGTCTGCGTCATGCGCGCGCCGGTCGCGTACTCGGCCACCGCCAGCGGGACCAGCACGCCCATGCCGACGGTGAACAAGGCCACCAGCAGGCTAAACGGGTGCACGGCCGGACGCCGGCGCAGCACGATGGCGTAGATGGCATAGGCGGTGACGGCCAACAGGATCAGCCCGTCGCCGGGGTTGAAGTGCAGCGCAACGAGCTTGGCCCACGATCCCTCCGCCGTGATGGCCATCACGCCCAGCATCGATAGGGCGATGCCCGCCACCTGCCACCCCGTGGGACGATGGCCAATCAGCAGGCCGACCAGCAGTACCGCAAGCGGCGTTACCGACTGCATCAACGCCCCGTTCACCGCCGTCGTGTCATGCAGGCCGCGATAGACCAGGATGTTGTAGGCAACGGTGCTGAGCAAACTGAGAGCAACAACCGTCCAGCGCCGGTTCCACAAGGCTGCCAGGTCGGCCCGCCAGTACGGCCGCGCCAGGGGCAGCACGATCAATAGCCCAATACCCCAGCGCAGCAGCGTGAACAGCACCGGCGGGATCAGCCCGGCCGCGGCACGGCCCACGACGACGCTGCCGGCCCAACACAGCATCGTCACTGTCAGCACGGCCGGACCCGTGTGCCAGAACCGAGTCACAGCGTGCGCCGCAGGAACGCCATCGTCTCATCCCACGCCCGCACCCGGTCGGCCGCGGTGACGAAGGCGTGGCCGGCGCCGGGGAAGGCAACATAGGAGGCCGGCAGGCCGTGCGTAGCCATCGCGTCGACCAACTGCTCGCTCTCGCCAATCGGCACCCGCGGGTCGCGCACCCCATGCAGGACCAGTAGCGGCGCACGGATGCGCGCGGCGCGACGTAAGGGTGAGATGCGGTCGAACAGGGCGCGGTGGCGGATGGGATCGCCATACTCGGCCGCCCGGTGCGCCCGGCGCCAGGGGCCGGTATGGGCCAGCAGCGTCGTAAAGTCCGACATGCCGTACCAGTCGATGCCAGTGCGCCATAGCTCCGGTGCCTCGGTCAGTGCGGCGAGGGCCAGGTAGCCACCGTAAGACTGTCCCATGATGGCGATGCGGGCCGGGTCGACGCCCTGGGACGGTAGCCAGCGCCCGGCGGCCAGCAGGTCGTGAATGGCGTCCATGCGCCGGTCTTGGTCGTCGGACTGCATCGCCGCGCGGCCCGACCCGGTGCTGCCACGGATGTTGGGCATCAGGACGGCGATGCCCTGCGCCAGCATCGCCTGCAGGTCGGCGCGATAGCCTGGCCGGGCCTCGCTGGCGGGGCCGCCATGGACCCAGACCAGTGCGGGCCAGCCAGCGGTGGGCGCGGGGGTTGGGGGCATGGCGAGCCAGCCGGGGGTGTCGCGGCCGTCGAAGCTCGGCCACGTTACGCGTTGCCAGGTCACGCACTTGCAGGTCATTTGGGGTAGCCCGGGCGGTTGCAGCACGCAGCGCATGCCGGAAGCCGTCCACAGCCAAAGCCCGTGGGGGGTTGCAGCCCCGCTGCCGCTGAACGCCAGCACGGTGCCATCCGGTGACCAGGCCAGGTCGGAAATCACGTCCGGCAGGCCCGGCACTGGATGGCGATCGCCATCTATGGGTCCCACGCGCAACACGCTGACGCCATGGTCGTTATCGACCGTTGCCAGCAGGCCGGCATGCGACAGCGACCAATGCTCGACATCGCAATCTGGCGCGTGAATCGGGTTGGTCGCGCCGCTGACCGGGTCGATCTGTACTAGCGCCATCCAGCCAGACGCATCGCATAGCCCGAGCCAATGATCGTTATGCCAGCGCAGGCGGCTGTAATCCGCGGCACCCAGCCGGGGCAGGGGCGTGGCGGTGCCGTCCGGCGCCAGTGTGTAGGGCCGGACGTCGCCGGTTGCGTGCTCCGCCCAGGCAATCATGCGGGTGCCGTCCCGGTGCCAGCCGCCGCACCCGGTTTCATGCCGGCCCGGCGCGATGGGGGTTTGGGCGCCGGTTCCGGGGTCGATCAGCAAGATATCGAAATGCGCCGGGTCGCGGTCGTTAGCCGTGATCGTCAGGCGGGTGCCGTTCGGGTGCCATGCGCCCAGGTGGTGAATGGTGCCGGGCGCAGCCGTCAGCGGGCGGCTGGTCCCGTCCAGCAGGTGCAGCGCGTGCCGCTCCGTCCCGTCATCGGTGCTGTACACGATCCGGTCGTCCTGCGGCGCGCGGCGGTGGGCCACGACCCGGTCCGGGTGACCCGTCAGCTGCGTAACCGCGCCCGTGGCCAGGTCTAGCGCATGCAGCTGGGCCGGGTGGCCCATCAAGAAGCGCAGCGTCTGCCCATCCATGGAAAACCCGGGCTGGGTTGCGGCGTCGATCAAAGCGGGGTGCATTACAGCACCATACTGTTGCAATGCCGCCCGCGCGAATTAGGTTGTCGGTAGGAGAACAGATGTTCTTTACGGATTGAGCCAAATGGACCTGCTTGAAAAGCTGAAAGTGCTCGCGGACGCGGCCAAATACGATGCGTCCTGCGCCAGCAGCGGCACGGCGCGACGGAGTTCGGCCGGCGAGACCACGGGCATTGGCAGTACCGAGGGCATGGGCATTTGCCACGCCTACGCACCGGACGGCCGCTGCATTTCGCTATTGAAAATCCTGCTAACAAATAGCTGCGTTTATGACTGCCTGTATTGCATCAATCGCCGCAGCAGCAACGTGCAACGGGCGCGTTTCACGGTCGATGAAGTTGTGACACTTACCCTCGGGTTCTACCGGCGTAACTGCATTGAAGGGCTGTTCCTGTCGTCCGGTATTATCCGCAGCCCGGATTACACCATGGAGCAGGTGGTGCATGTTGCGCGTACCCTGCGGGAGGTGCACGGCTTCCGCGGCTACATCCACCTGAAAACGATCCCCGACGCCTCACCAGAACTGCTGCTAGACGCAGGCCGCTATGCCGACCGGCTGAGCATCAACGTGGAATTGCCGACCGAGGATGGCCTGACCCGCCTGGCACCCGAAAAGGACCTGCCCAGCATCCGCCGCAGCATGGGCCGGATGCGCGCCCGCATCGATGAGGCCCGGGCGGAAAAGAAGTCGCCCCGGTTTGCGCCCGCCCTCTTTGCACCGGCAGGGCAAAGCACACAGATGATCGTGGGCGCCGATAGCGGCACGGATCGCAACATCCTGGATTTGTCGACCAATCTGTACGGCAGTTATGGGTTGAAGCGCGTGTACTACTCGGCATTCAGCCCGATCCCAGACGCGTCTGCTGTGCTGCCCCCCACACGCGCGCCGCTGGTGCGGGAGCATCGGCTGTACCAGGCGGATTGGCTGATGCGGTTCTACGACTTTGGCGTGGATGAGATTACGACCGGGGCCGACGGCAACATGGATTTGACCATGGACCCGAAACTGGCCTGGGCGCTGGCGCACCGGGAGCAGTTTCCCGTCGATATCAACCGTGCCCCGCGTGAGATGCTGTTGCGGGTGCCCGGCCTGGGTGTGAAATCGGTCGGCAAGTTATTGCAGGCGCGGCGGTATCGACGCCTGCGCATGGACGATTTAGCCCGGCTGCGCCTTCCGCTGGCCAAAATTGCGCCATTCGTCGTGACGGAGGGGCATACGCCGGGCGCGCAATTAGACGACGCCCGGCTGCAGGCGCGGCTGGTGCCAGCGGCGCAGCAGATGGACCTGTTTGGGTGAAGGTCGTGCGGAGGCGCGCGTGAAAAGCGTCGTGCGGAGGCGCGCGTGAAAAGCGTCGTGCGGGGGCGCGCGTGAAAAGCGTCGCGCGGGGGCGCGCGTGAAAAGCGTCGTGCTGGCGCATGAGGTCGATTGGGACGGCTGGCGCACGGCGGCTCGGGCACTGGCGCTGTCGGGTGTGACGCCGGATGAAGTCGTATGGTCGGTACGTGCCGCCGATGATTTGTTTGCCGAGCCGACAGTGCTGCCAACCGTGCCCGGCGGTTTCAACGTGCCGCGGGCGTTGGTGGACTTGGCCCAGACGGTCATCCAGGCCCATGATCCGGAGCGGTTTGCGCTGTTATACCGCCTGATCTGGCGCGCCGTTGGGGGCGAAAAGCACGTTTTGGAACTAACGACGGATCCGGAGGTGCAGCGCGCCCAACGCCTGGCCCAAGCCGTCCGGCGCGACACGCACAAAATGCGCGCCTTCGTCCGCTTTCGGGAGGTTCCAGAGCCGGAGGGCACGCGCTACGTCGCCTGGTTCGAACCGGACCATTACATTGTCGAAGCCAACGCATCGTTCTTCGTTCGGCGGTTCGCGACGATGGTTTGGTCGATCCTGACGCCCTATCGCAGCGTGCATTGGACGGGTGAGGCGCTGCGGTTCGAAGTGGGTGCGTCGCCGGCGGATGTGCCAGACGATGACCGGTTGGAGGCGTATTGGCGGGCGTATTACAGCAGCATCTTTAATCCCGCCCGGCTGAAGATCGGTGCGATGCGGTCGGAGATGCCTCAGAAATATTGGAAGAACCTGCCGGAAGCCGCGGCCATTCCCGAACTGATCCGCACCGCCGCCGCCCGGGTCGAGCAGATGGTAGAAAGCCCCGTGTTCAGCGCCCCTCGCGCGGCCCGCCCCGCGCCCGCGGCGGTGCCCATCGACCGCACGCCTCTGGCTGCACTGGCGCATGAGGCAGCAACCTGCCGCCGCTGCCCGTTATGGGAGCCGGCCACGCAGACGGTGTGGGGCGAAGGCCCGGCTGATGCTGCGATCCTGATGGTGGGCGAGCAGCCTGGCGATCAGGAAGACCTGGCCGGTCGCCCGTTCGTGGGCCCGGCCGGGCAAATGCTGGACCGCGCGATGGCGGAGGCTGGGATCGACCGGGCAACGGTGTACGTCACCAATGCAGTCAAGCACTTCAAGTTCATCCCGCGTGGCAAACGGCGTATCCACGAAAAGCCCGGCACGACAGAGATCGTTGCCTGCGGCCATTGGCTGCAGCAGGAGCGTGACCTGATACGCCCGGCAATCACGGTGATGCTGGGCGCCACGGCCGCGCGTGCCGTGCTGGGCCGGACCGTCACGATCGGCAAAGAACGCGGCCGTCCGTTGCCACTGGCGGGCAATACGGTGGGCTTCGTCACGGTGCACCCGTCCTATTTGCTTCGCCTGCCGGACGAAGATGCGCGGGTGCGGGAGTATGCGGCGTTTGTTGAGGATTTGCGGGCTGTTCGGAAGCTGTTAGTTTAAGCC
>JAYVTX010000029.1:0-3704 GCA_043788425.1 Rhodospirillales bacterium | reverse complement strand
TCCTCGACCATCAGCGACGCACCGGTCATCGTCCGAGGTACACGTCGATGACACGGGGGTCGCGCCGCGCGTCAGCCATAGCGCCTTCGAATAGCGTCTTTCCTTCATGCAAGACCGTCACGCGGTCGGCGACACGCTCCACGAAGTCCATATCGTGCTCCACCACCACGATCGCCCGGTCGGGCGCGCGAAGCCGGATCAGAAGCTCCGCACTGCGGTCGGTTTCTGCGTCGCTGAGACCTGCCACGGGCTCGTCCAGCATCAGTACACGCGGGGCCGAGGCGAGCACCATGCCGATCTCCAGCCACTGCTTCTGCCCATGCGCCAGCGTCTCGGCCAGGCGATCAAGGTGCTCTGACAGGCCGACCGTTTCCGCAAGCGCCATTTCCCCGCCAGGTTTTACGCCGGGGCCAGCGCCGATCACCAAATTTTCGCGCACTGTCAGGGCCATGAAAACGCTTGGTTTCTGAAACTTACGGCGGACGCCGGCGCGGGCGATTTCACTGTCGGATTGCCGGGTCAGGTCGCGTTGGCCATCGAGCATGACCCGCCCGGAACGAGGCTTGGTAAAGCCTGAAATTACATCCAACAGCGTCGTCTTGCCGGCGCCGTTGGGACCGATGACGGCATGGACCTCGCCATACTCGACGGTCAGCGATAGCGCGGTGATGGCGCGGAAGGCGCCAAACTGCACGTGCAGATCCTCGACCGTCAAAGCCGGGGCGCTCATGCCTGATGCACCCCGACGCCGCGCGGATGCGCCCGGCCCATCAGGCGAGGGCGAAGCCGGCCAATGTCGAGCAACCCGTTCGGAAAGGCCAGTACGACGACGATGACAAGCGTGGACAGGATGAACGGCCACAGCTCCGGCGCGCGCGTCGAAAGCCAGAACTTGGCGCCGTTGACCAGCATTGCACCGATTACGGCACCGCTGAGCGCGCCCCGCCCGCCGATCGCGACCCAGACAGCGATCTCCAACGAGACATCGGGCGAGAGTACGCGCGGATTGATGATGCCGACCTGCGGTACATACAGAAACCCGGCCAGGGCGGCGATCACGGCCGATAGGCACCATACCGCCAGTTTGATCGACAGGGTACGGTAACCCAGCGACCGCAGCCGCGGCTCATCATCCCGGCAGGCGATCACCAAACGGCCAAATTGGCTGGTCACCAAGGCCCGGCAGCCAAGAAGACTGAGCACGAGTGCTGCAATAGACCCGGCCGCAAGCGCACGGGGAACGGCCGGATCCGTCATGGGAACACCGAACACAACGGAAAACCCCGTCATTCCGTTATTGCCACCAAACCCGGTATCGTTGCGGAACATCAGCAACATCGCAACGTAGACCAGGGCCTGGGTAATGATGCTGAAATAGACACCGCTGACCCGCGACCGGAATGACACGTAGCCGAAGAGTGCCGCAACCAGCGCGGACATAGCGACCGCCACAAGGACCGCGTAGCCGAAATTGCCGAGGCCCGCCCAATAAAACGGGAACTCGGTCCAGCCCATGAACTGCATGAAGTCGGGCACGGTCCCCGTCACAGTCATGGTGTGCTTCAGTAAATGCATCGCCACGACATACCCGCCGATGGCAAAATAAAGCCCATGCCCCAGGCTGAGTGCGCCAGCATAGCCCCATACCAGGTCGAGCGAGACCGCGAGGATGGCGAAAGCCGCGAGCTGACCCATGGTATTGACGAGGTATGGCGACACGATCGACGGCGCGACCACCAGCAGTAGCAGAGCGCCCATCAACAGGCCAAGCACCGTCGAGAGCCGCCAGTCGCCCAGCAGTCGCGTGATCAACGTCGCCGTCCCTGAAGCGCAAAGAGCCCTTCCGGACGCCATTGTAGAAAGGCAATGGTCATCAGCAGAACGATTACCTTCGCCGCGACGGCGCCGTAGAACGGTTCCACCAGGACGTTGAGCTGGCCGATACCAAGAGCCGCCAGGACCGTGCCCTCCAGCGCCGCGACCCCGCCCAGTACGACGACCATGAAGCTGTCGATGATGAACGTCGTGCCCATCTGCGGATTGACGTTATACAGCGGCGATAACGCCAGCCCCGCCAGTCCTGCAAGGCCAGAGCCCAGGCCGAACGCCAGCATGTCCACCCGGCGCGTCGCGATACCGAGGCAGGCGGCCATATCCCGGTTTTGCGTCACGGCGCGCAAATCGAGCCCGAAGCCGGTCCGGCGCAGCAGCAACCATGTGCCACCAAGGGACGCCCCGGCAAAACCGATCGCAAATAGCCGGTTCCAGGTGATGATAAAGTCGCCCAGCACCGCGATACCGCCGCGCACATAAAAGGGCGTTTCAAACTGCAGGTTTTGCGTGCCGAACACGACGCGCACGAGGTTGACCAGAAACAGGCTGACCGCCCAGGTGGCCAGCAAGCTCATCAGCGGCCGCCGATACAGATGCCGGACTAGCCCGACCTCTAACGCCACTCCGATACCGGCCGTGACCAGAAACACCGGTAACACCGCGAGCGGCAGGTAATAATCGGCCAAGGCCGGGGCGTTGGCGCGCAAGAATTGCTGCACCAGGTACGTGCCGTACGCGCCCAGCATAATAAACTCGCCCTGGGCCAGGTTGATCACGCCCATCAGGCCAAAAATAATCGCAAGACCAACGGCCGACATAAATAGGATGCTGGCGAAGCTCAGCCCGTTATAGAGCGTCGCCAAGACGCGCCCGGCCAGTAGCCATCGATCTACTTTGGTATGGGCGTCGTCTACCGCCTGCCGAAACGCCGGATCGGCGGCGTAGGTCGGATCGGCGCGTAACCCATCCAACTGCGTAAGGGTGCGAGTGGACGGTGTGTCCGCCAGCCGGGCGACGGCGCCGACGCGCCGGGCCAGGTCGGGGGATCGCAGGTCAGCCAGTTGCGCAAACTCGATCAGGGCGGCCTTGTTAGTCGGATCGCGCTCGGTCGTGATGGCGCGGTCGAGTACGGGACCAGGCACCTGTTCCGGACGTCGGGCGAGGCTGCGTAAGGCGGCCGCCCGGGCTTCAGGCTCGGGCGCCGAAAGCAGTGCTAGTAGCGACGCAGTTACTTCCAGGCCACCGCGGTTACGCAGGCTCACAACAGGACTTCGCTCACCACTGCAATCGAGGGTGCGGGCCACGATTGCAACGACGAAGCGGCGAGCCCAAACGAGGTCCTCGTCCGATGCGTCGGCCGCGCCCGCCCCGAGCAGACGGATCGCCTCGCCCGCCCCGTCACCGCAAGCCGCTTCTTGCAGGGCAGGGCGGTCGTAGGCCTGGGCTGTGTGCGCGAAAAATAACGCACACACGATAAGTAGGCCCAGGCGAACGGCGCACGGTATATGCCGCGTTATCAAACGCCGAACGGCACCGGCTTCGGCGTATCCTTCGATTGCCAAAGTATATCGAAGCCCTTGTTTTCATTGACGGACCCAATGAAGATCCCGCGATAGACGTAGTTATTATCGGCCGTCATTTTGATCTTGTAGCCCGATGGGCAGTCGAAGCTAATGCCGGCGAATGACTTCTTCATTTCCGGCACAGCGAACGAACCGGCTTTCGCCGCGGCCAGGGCCCATAGATGCACGGCGTCATAGGTGGACACCATAGGATCGATGGAGGTTTCACCACTAAACGGCACTTTCTTGGCCTTCACGTACGCGGCCCAGTCAGCCAGGAACTTCTGATTGGCGGGGCCCTTCGCCGCC
>JAYVTX010000028.1:0-7517 GCA_043788425.1 Rhodospirillales bacterium | reverse complement strand
AGCCAACTTGTCCGGTTCATGTGGCACTTTATGTGTCCGCTCTGTCTGCCGCTTTGCGGCGGTCGCGTCGAGCGGGTTTACGCCTTGGTAGGCCCTTCCTGGTAAGCCGCTTGCTGCATTGCCACCGCCAGTTCGATCCCAGCCGCGTCGTACCGGCCAATACATCGCGGGCCGTGAAACACCCCGTGGCTGCCATCGCAATACCGCCGTACCTTCACCCGCGCCCGCACATAATGCGCCCGTAACGGGCTGGCCGGGATCTGCAAACGTACCCGGGCAAGCACCACCGTGTTGTCCGGCCCCACCGGACGCACCTCCTCATGGCACAACGCCTCGCGCAGATCGGCGCCGGGCACCGGGACAAAGGCCGAGCCAGGCTGCTCGGCCACCACCGCAAACCGCGCATTGTGCTGCGGCAAATACACCGCCCGCAGCCACGCGTTGGCCGCAGCCACGCGTTGGCCGAAGCCACCGACCCGATCCCCGCCCGCGCCAGCTCCTTCGGTAGGCGGTCCTGCAACGTCCGGAACGCACGCTCGGACCGGCCCCGCGCCTCGGGCGAGTACGCCGCGATGTGGTCCACCCCCAGCTGCGCCAGCGCACGCCCCACCTGCGTCCGCACCGTCCGGCTCACCCGGCCGCCCACCACGGGTGTGTGGAAATAGTGGCTACCCCGGTCGGTATACAAACTGCACGGCAGACCATGATCGCTGAACGTCTCGAGCAGGCCGGCAAACGTCGACGCCGTCCCCTCCTCGGGCACCAGGATCGCCGAGTAGATCGCGCTCGTCGCGTCGTCCAGCGTCACCACCAAGTCGCACGCCGGCACGCCGGGCACCCACACGTGCCGGCTTGCATCCTGGTGCAGCATCATGCCCGGCACCGGGCGCCGGGGCCGACGGCGACGGTGCGCCCCTCGCCGGGGTGCGGCCTCGATTAGTCCGCGGCTTTGCAAAAACAGCTTCGTCCAGGTGTATCTCAGCTCAAACCATGCCGTCCGTGCCAGATGCTCGTGGAAATGCTTGGCCGTGAAACCCCGGAACCGATCGCGATACAGCGCCTCCACCTGCGCCGACACGGCATCGGGGACGCGGTTGGCCGCCGCCGACCCGATCCGGCGATCGCGCAGCCCGTCCTCACCCTCCTCGCGGTACCGCGCCGACCACCGGCGGAACGTCCGTTCTCCAACCCCGAGCAGCTCGCCTGCTTCGGACTGCGTCAGCTCGCCACACAGATGCCGACCGTAAATGTTCTCAAATCGCATGTCCCCTATGCCCTGTAGCAAAGCCGGCCGGCGCATCAGGACCTCCACCAGGAAAGCCCATCCTCACCGGACAGATCGACTGCTACATAAACCGGGCAGATCGCGTGCTACCTACAAGCGGGCTGCGCGGGGTTGCGCGGGCGGTTCGGTGCGGTTATCACGACGAACTGGTCGCGGGCGTAGCTCAGGGGTAGAGCACAACCTTGCCAAGGTTGGGGTCGAGGGTTCGAATCCCTCCGCCCGCTCCAGTTCACTGGTACCAAACTTTCTCTGCCTCGCTCAACGGTAGCGCAGACGGCCATACAAACCAGATCTCTGCGGACGGCCTTGATGGTTCGTAGCCGTAACGGAGGCCGGAAATCGTTTCTCCGTGCTAGGTCGTCTCCGAAGCTTGAGGCTAGGGCGAGTTAGACCCAAGCTAAACTTCGTTCAACAACAAGGCTTTGCACGCCGGCGACTTCAAAGGATTTTGTAGTCCGATTGACGTGAGCCCCTGATCTTCCGCCAGGAATGAGTAGAGTCCGCCCAAGTAGGAGGCGGACGGATGAAGCGTTCAAGGTTTACGGAGGAGCAGATCATCGGCGTGCTGCGGGAGCAGGAGGCCGGGTCTGCGACGGCGGATGTATGTCGCAAGCACGGGATCAGCCCGGCGACGTTCTACCAGTGGAAGGCGAAGTTCGGCGGCCTAGAAGTGTCCGAGGCGCGGCGGCTGCGAACGCTGGAGGCGGAGAACGCGCGGCTGAAGAAGCTGTTGGCCGAGGCGATGCTGGACAACGCGATGCTGAAAGATGTGGCTGGAAAAAAATGGTGACGCCCGTCGCGCGGCGAGAGGCCGTGGCGCACCTGCGTGAGCATCACGCGGTAAGCGAGCGGCGGGCGTGCCGGGTGCTGGGGACCGACCGGACGGCGGTGCGCTACCGATCGGTGCGGCCGGACGATGCGGTGACGCGTGCCCGATTGCGGGCCTTGGCGGGGGAGAGACGGCGGTTTGGATATCGTCGTTTGGGGCTGCTGCTGTCGCGCGAGGGCATAGTGCTGAACCACAAGAAGCTGCGTCGGTTGTATGCCGAGGAGGGCTTGCAGGTGCGGCGTCGTGGCGGGCGCAAGCGGGCCTTGGGCACGCGGGCGCCGATCGCGGTGCCGGATGGTCCTAACCAGCGGTGGTCGTTGGACTTTGTGTCCGACAGCTTGTCGGACGGGCGGCGGTTCCGGATGTTGTGCGTGGTGGACGACTGCACGCGGGAGTGCCTGGGCCTGGTGGCGGACACGTCGCTGTCGGGGCTGCGGGTGGCGCGCGAGCTGGACGCGATCACGGCGGTGCGCGGGCTGCCGCTTGTGGTGGTGAGCGATAACGGGACGGAGCTGACGAGCACGGCGATCCTGCGGTGGTCGCAGGAGCGCGGCGTGGGCTGGCATTACATCGCGCCGGGCAAGCCGCAGCAGAACGCGTTCGTGGAGAGCTTCAATGGGCGGCTGCGGGACGAATGCCTGAACGAGACGGTGTTCACATCGTTGCGTCAGGCGCGGGCGGTGCTGGCGGCGTGGCGGCAGGACTACAATCATGTCCGGCCGCACTCGGCATTGGGGGGCCGGGCACCCGGCTGGCTAAGCGTTCCGCTGTGCTCGCCTAAGTCAAGGCCGCTATGCGTCGCCTGCGGCGATGGCCTACGGCCAGCCTTGACCCAGGCTGCGCGCGACGACTTTGGAGAATATGGCCGGGACGGAGAAACGGCGCTCGACCGAACAGAGAAACACCGACACGATGGGCGTGGCGGCAACCGCGGACTCTACTTCTGAATGGAGGGAAGAAGGGGCTCACGTCAATCCTTTAAGCGGAACCTCACTACCGTTTTTCAACGCCATAGCAGGCTCCGGATTGGGCTCAATCGAGTTTTCAAACAGCCTCTGAGACCTGTCGGACGTTCTAAGCCACCCCCAGCCTCATAGCTTGGTGCGTCAGGCTGGTAGTAGGCGTGCCCCGCAGCGCTTCAGAGCGACTCGAGCAAGAGCCGCGCTCGCGTCGACCGCTAGTTCGCGGAATTCGGCCTCATCGCCCAGCGCGACTGAAATTTCGGTGCAGCCGAGGATGATCGCGCTACAGCCCTTGTCGAGCATGCTGCGAGCAACGGCGGCCAAGCTGGTCCGGCCATCGGCCAGTCGCCCGACTTTTACGGCATAGATCCCGGCATCAACGGGCGCGACGTCACTTGGTAGGTAGCATTCTAGCCCCTGCTCTCTCAATACAGACTGATAGATGTCAGCTTTGATGGTGCCTTCCGTGGCCAGTAATCCGATCGGCCCGCGTTCGATCCCGCGTTCACGCAAGCCTTCGAGTGCGGCATGGACAATATGCAGGATCGGAGCTGGCGATCGTACCGCAAGATCGTCGTACCAAGCATGGGCGGTGTTGCAGGGAATTGCGATTAGGTCGGCACCCCCGGCCACCAACCGCTCGATACCAGAGACCATTGCATCAACGGGGCTTGGCCCTTCCCGTAATAACGCGTCCATTCGATCAGGTATTTGCGGCAGACAAGCTACGAGGAAGGGAATGTGATCCTGGTCACGCACCGCCTCGGTCTGCAGCACGAGCTTGCTGAGGAAATCGACCGTGGCAAGCGGTCCCATGCCGCCTAACACACCGAGCATGACCGCTCCGACCCAAAAGGCAGCCCCATCCCACGCCGGTTGGTGTGCGGCATACGCCAGACATGATCCCCCGCCACAACCGATAGTTCAGACCACCGGGCAGGCACGGCCATTTTCACGATGCGCTGGCGACGTGCGCTGAACCGCCGAATGGAAACGCGGCCGTGTAGCCGGACAGCGCCGCCGACCCGCCCGTATGGATGAAAACGATGCGTTGTTTTTTGTCGAACATGCCTTTTCGGACTAGGTCGATCAGCCCCGCGGCACCCTTCCCCGTATAAACTGGGTCCAGCAGAATCCCTTCCAGCCGTGCGAACATTTCAATGGCCTCGATGCAGCCAACGGTTGGAATGCCATAGCCGTCGCCGACGTAATCGGTGTTGGCCACAACGTCCTCGCGCCTGACGACGCCTGGACAACCCAACTTTTCCGCCGTGGCAACCGCGAGCTTGTAGACGTTTTCTTCTTGTCGGGCTTTCGGCGCTCGTACCCCGATACCGAGCAGCGGGATGCCGGAGTTAAGCGCCTTCAGGCCAACAATCAGGCCGGCCTGGGTGCCGGCGCTGCCCGTTGCGTGGACCACGTGATCGATGATCAATCCTCGGTCATTGGCGTCGTTGACAAGCTCGAGCGCACAATTGACGTAGCCCAACGCTCCGGTCGGGTTGGAGCCTCCGCCAGGAATTACATAGACGTTTTGGCCTTCGGCGCGGCGCTGCTCGGCAACGGCATCCATCTCGGCTTGCATGTCCACGCCGCCGGGTCGCGCCTCCGCCGTCGCTCCATGGAGCAGATTAAGAAATACGTTGCCGTTATATTTATAATTCGGGTCGTTTGAGCCTGTCCGGTCCTCAAGGAGCAGGTGGCACGACATGCCGATCTTAGCCGCATATGCTGCGGTCTGTCGGGCATGATTGGATTGCGTTGCACCTTGGGTGATGACTAGGTCTGCCCCTTGGGCCTGCGCTTCGGCCATCAGAAACTCGAGCTTGCGGGTCTTGTTGCCGCCCGTCGACAGGCCGGTGCAGTCGTCGCGCTTGATCCATATCTCCGGCCCGCCAAGCTCAGCGGATAGCCGATCCATTTTCTCGAACGCAGTTGGCAGGTGGGCGTGGCGCAGCCTTGGGAAGCGAGAAAGATGCATCGACTTACCTATCGTTTAAAATCGGCTTCGGGGATGTTACGGTGGCATGAGTGAAGACGCTACAATTAGGAGGCCGTATGGTGCGATCAGCAATAAGGCGCCGGTCCCGTTGCAAACTCGCGGTGGCGCAGCCAGCTGGCCATCGTGAAAACAGGCCGGTAATTCGGCTTACTTGCGGTCCAAAGATGAGATGCGGAGAAATGCTTTCCGGCCTCTCATAACCGGCGGCTCAATCGGCGGGGGGGGGTCACGGAAATGAGCCGTGGCGTGCAGCGGTTGGCCGGGTGGCCCTAGGCATGGAAGTTGCATGTTTTTCCATCGCGCACCGTGGCGCACGACCAACTAATTTGAGGGTTGCCATGTCTTCCGCACGCCGACTAGCCTTCGCTGCCGCTTTGCTTCTGCCGGGGGCAAGCGAAGGCGCCACGCCTCGTGATGCGCTGGTGATGGCCTGGAACCTCGACGCGCTCATCACGCTCGACCCGGCGCAGATCGGTGAGGTGAATGGTAACGACATCATCGTGGGCAACGTCTGCACGCCGCTGGTGCAGTACGACCCCAAGGACACAACCCGGGTGATCCCGGCGGCGGCCGAGAGCTGGACCACGTCACCGGATGGCCTGACGATCACCTTTACCCTGCGGGGTGACCTCAAGTTCCCAGATGGCAGCGTGGCGACAGCCGCCGATGCTGCCTGGTCGATGCAGCGCGCGGTGCTACTGGGCTACGGCAACAGCGCGAACCTGACGCAATGGGGCTTTACCAAAGACAACGTGCAGCAAACCATCCGGGCCCAGGGCGACCGCACGGTTGTGGTGACGCTGGAAAAGCCCTACCCGGCCAGCCTGATCTTGGCTGCGGCGTTTTCCGGGAACGTCGCCGTCATCCTGGACCGCGCGGCCGCCGAAAAGGTATCGAAGACCCTGGACGGCAAGTCGGACATGGGCAACGCCGCCTTCAAGACCGGCCCCGTTTGCGTCGGCCCGTATCGCGTGACCCGGTGGGACGCCAACGACGTGGTCGTGCTGGAGCGCAACGACAGCTTCTACGGCCCGAAATCTAACTTGCGTCGAGTGCTGATCCGCCACGTCCCGGAATCGAGCGCCGAACGGCTATTGCTCGAAAAGGGCGATATCGACGTCGCGCGCCTGCTGACGACCGATGACCTCAAGGCGCTGGAAGCCAATAAGGATATCCGGATCGAACAGACGGTCGTCCAGGGCATGAGCTACGTTGCGATCAACACGACCGACCCGGTGCTCGCCAACCCCAAAGTGCGGGAGGCGTTCCGGTATCTTATCGACTATGACGGGCTGGCGAAGACCATCCTGCCGTACCAAGGGGTGCCGCGCGCAAGCCTCGTGCCGGATGGGGCGTATGGCGCGCTGGACCGTACTGCCGGGCAGCCGTTCAAACTCGATATCGATAAGGCCAAGCAGCTCCTGACGGAGGCCGGGTACCCGGACGGGTTCACCAAAAAGCTGATCCTGTCGGCCAACAGCATCAGCCCCAACATTGCACAGCACATCGCATTCAACGCGGCCAAGGTCGGCATCAAGCTCGAGCTGGAGCAGATGGCCGACGCGAACCTGTTCACTCGTGGCCGCAACCGGGAGTTCGAGCTGCAGCTTGTGGGTTGGTACACAAACTACCCCGATGCCGACGCCATGGTCTCGCGCCACGCGGTCAACCCCGACAAACGGGCGGAGGCGAAGCTGACCATGTACCCGGTGTGGCGCACGGGCTGGCAGGATCTGTCGATCAACGATCAGGCCGAGAAGGCCCGGATGGAGCCCGACCCGGCCAAGCGCATCGCCGACTACCATGCGATCCAGGAGTTCATGATGCATAACGGTCCGGTCGTTTACATCTACCAGAACATTCGCCCGATCGCCGTGCGGACGGCAGTCAAGGACTTCGAAATCTCGCCGTTTTTTGTCAATTACGGTAGTGCCTCGAAATAGGCGTTGGCCGGGGCGGGTAATGCCACCATGAACGGTCTGTGGTCCATGGCGCGTCAGGCCGGTTCGGTGCTGACGACGCTGTTGGGGCTGCTAGCGCTGACGTTTTTCATAGGCCGCATGCTGCCAACCGACCCGGTGCTGGCCATCATCGGTCAGCAGGCAGACCAGGCCGCCTACGACATGGTCTATCACCAACTCGGCCTCGATCGACCGCTGCCGGTGCAGTTCGCGCTGTATCTACGTGACATGCTAACCGGGGATTTCGGCAATGCCCTGTTTACCGGGCACCGGGTTGCCGATGACCTTGCCCGCGCTTTTCCGGCCACGATCGAACTGGCAAGCCTCGCGATCCTGATAGGCATCGGGCTTGGCGTGCCGCTCGGTGTGCTGGCGGCCGTGCATCGCGGCACCTGGTTCGACCATGTGACCCGGGTTGTGGGCCTGGTCGGGTATTCCAGCCCGACATTCTGGCTCGGGCTCATGGGTTTGATCGTGC
>JAYVTX010000027.1:0-3486 GCA_043788425.1 Rhodospirillales bacterium | reverse complement strand
CGCACGCAGGTCCTGGCCCGGCTGGAGGGCACACCGGGCCTGGGCCAGCACGAGTGCGACCTGCACCCCGTAAGCCCCGCGTTGCACGACGCCGCGGTGGCCCTTGCCGCGTCCCTGGCCGAGCTGGCCAAGCCGTTGACGCAGCTAGTCGCTGGCTTGGCCGCCAAGCTCGACGACGAAAGCGCCGACCTAGACACGCAGGCGCGGAGCCGGATCGAAGGGGCGATTCGTTCCCTGAAACGGCGCGCGCTGGACCGGCTGGCAGCGTGGCAGGCGATGCTGGCCGCAACCGGTGAGGCACCACCGACGCCGGGCACGCGTCCCGATTTCATCCACACGCTACAGCTGGACCGAAGGCAGGCGGGCGACCGCAATGCCGGACTGCACCGCAATTGGCTGGACCCGACGGTCCCGTTCGTCAGCATCCTCGCCCGGCCAGCGCACGGACTGCTAATCACGTCGGCCACGCTGCGCGACACGGGTGAGGCGGATGCGGAGACGGCGTGGCATTCGGCGGAGGGACGGGTCGGCGCCCTGCATCTGCCGTCGCCAGCATTGCGCGTCAGTGTCGCCAGCCCGTTCGACTACGCCACGCAAACCCGTGCCTATGTTGTGACCGACGTGGGCCCTGGTGAGATCGGGCCACTGGCCGGTGCGTACCGGTCACTGTTCCTGGCCGCGGGCGGGGGCGCGCTCGGGCTGTTCACCGCCATCGCCCGGCTACGCGCTGTACACGCGACACTGGCGCCGGCGTTGGAGGAAGCGGGCCTGACGCTACTGGCCCAGCACATCGATGCGATGGACAATGCCACGCTGGTCGATGTGTTCCGGACCGAGGTCGATAGCTGCCTGTTGGGTACGGACGCAATGCGCGACGGGGTCGACGTGCCCGGCCGCGCCCTACGCCTGGTGGTATTCGACCGCGTACCCTGGCCACGGCCCGACATCCTGCATCGCGAGCGGCGGGTTCACATGTCCGGCGGTGATCCGCGCGGCTATGATGATAGCAAGGCGCGGTTGCGACTGCGGCAAGCATTCGGCCGGCTGGTGCGGTCCAGCACCGATCGTGGCGTGTTCGTGCTGCTTGACCGCCGGGCACCGTCCCGCCTGCTATCCGCTTTTCCGCCCGGCGTGGCCGTCCTGCGCGCCGGGTTGGCGGAGGTTGTGGCCGACACGCAGGCGTTCCTGGCTTCCTGACGTTGCCACCCGTGGTCCTGGCATTTAGGGTCCGCACCAATGACGGAGACGACGCAGATGCTCGCACGGACCGGCCTCGATGTTCAGGAGGCGCTTGTTTGCACAATGGTGCTGGTAGCGGCCGCCGATGGCGCGATCACGGATCGGGAGATTGGCGTGATGTCCGGCGTCGTCCAGACGCTGCCGGTGTTTGCCGATTTCAGCAGCGAACGGCTGGCGGTCGCGACCGATGCGGCGGTTGATTTGCTGGGTGAAGATGACGGCCTGACCCATGCCGGACAGATGATCCGGGACGCACTGGACCCGAAACTGCGCGAGACCGCTTACGCTTTGGCCTGCGAAGTGGCCGCCGCCGATCAGGCCGCAACCCAGCCGGTGCTGCGCATGCTGGAGCTGGTTGTGACCGAACTGCGGATGGACCCGCTAGTATCGGCCGCGATCGAGCGGACCGTGCGGGCGCGGTACCGGCGAGTGCCGGCTTCACAACCAGCCTAGGCCCGACGGGGTCTTCACGGTCGCGGTGATGATGGGTGCCGGTGCGGCCTGAACGGTAATGGCCGGGTCGTGCAGCCCAATTGCGTCGAGTGCCGCCTGAAGTCGGTGCGGCTCGGGATGGAGCAGGTCCAAGCGGACGAGCGTACATCCGAGGTCGGGCATCGCGGCAGCCGGATGCGGGTTGGGCCATTCGATCAGGCCGGGGATTGTCCCGCCGTCGATCAGCGCGCCATCGTCAGGGATCGTCAGCCGCCACGTAAGCGATCCGCGCGTCATCGGCTGCGCCCTACCGGTGTTGACTGGACAGTCGCGGATCGTGGTGTCCAGGTCGGGAACGGCTACAAGCCAGGTCAGCAATTTTGGCCCGGCTGGCCCGTAATCCAGCCCAAACCAGCGCGCCCGACCCGGCGACGGTGAATCAGGGTCGATCGCGATCACCTCCAGAAAGCTTGTGGGACTGAGCCGCATCAGATGATTATGCGTACCCATGCGCGGGTGCACGCCGCCGGGCGGGAGGGTGACGCCCAGCCGGTCCCGAACCCAATCCACACCCGCCGCAAGGGTGGGTGCACCGATGACCAGGTGGTCAAAACGAGCCATCACAGTATCGCCAGCGCCGCCGCCAGGCCGGACGCGATGGCATCACTCACATCCGGCCCTAGGCACCAATCGCCACAAACAACCAGTCCGCGCCCGGTATCAAGGCAGGGTTGGCCCAGCGGTTTACCGGTGCGGGCATAACGCCAGCGTTGGACAGCTGCATGGTCGGGACGCAACGTGCGCTGAATCGTCGGGGCTAGCGCCTTCAGCATTGTTTCCAGGACCGTTTGGGGCCGTTCGTATAGATGGGCCTGCGACCAGTCAGCCGTGGCGTGTGCGGTCCAGCACTCTGGGGCCGCCGACCGGCCGGGGCGGGCGCTGTCGAGGTACACCCTCTCCAACGGCATGTGGTGGGTTCCCACGATACCGCTGCCCCGGACATCCCAGCCGGCCATCACGGTCCAGGCCGGCGTCATTATTGCCTGGCTCACGGAGCGGGCCACCGCATCAAGCCCGATGCCCGAAAGTAGCTTCGCGGCCTGGGGTGCCGGGATGGCAAGCACGACGGCGTCATACGGTCCGTCCATCACGCCGTCTGTGTCGCTAACCAGGCTAGGGTCCGTCACACGGGACTCCCGGTGCCGGACCGACCATCCGAAGCCGTCGGCGTGCAGGAAGGCAACGTGCCGGCCCTGATGCAGGGTGGTGGATGCGGGCCGCGGAACCAACGCCTGCATCGACGGCACGCCAACCCAGTGGCCGTTCCAGAGTTGGCCGTTCCATGGTTGGCCCGGAAACCCGAAGAGCTCTGGCAGCCACGGCGTTCCATGATCGAAAATATAGGTGCCGGTCTGCCGCGTCGCAACACGGCCGCCGGGCCTGCGTCCCTTGTCGAACACCGTCAGTTGGACATGCTCTGATTGCAGCGCCTGCGCACATGCCAACCCGGCCATGCCCGAGCCGATGATGGCGATCTGCACGCTATTGCGGGAGTGCCGGCAGCCCGATCACGTATGGATGGCCGCCCAACACGATCGCCCAAACGATTACACCGATCAATGGGACCACCCACCCGATCTCCCGCAGAACGAGCGTGTTGCGTCCGCCCAAAATCGCAGCCCCCGGCACGATGCTGGTGCGAGCCGCAACCGCGGCCCAACGTGTCCCCGACCTGGCGGCGAGTTTGGCGTCGATCGACGGCATGCCGGCCAGCGCTGTCACTGCGAACGTGCCGAAGAACACAAATGCGGTCCA
>JAYVTX010000026.1:0-2851 GCA_043788425.1 Rhodospirillales bacterium | reverse complement strand
ATCGATCATGCAGTCTACAGCTTTGATGCTTATGCAACCCTGATCGAGGACCTGTTTCTTCATGGGAAGCGTTTGTCGCCGGCGGCCCTCGGCAACCCGGACAGCCGCCCCACCCAGCGCGATGCCGTCAAGACGGCGTACACCATTGCGGGTGCGAAAGTGCCGATCGGCGATCTGAGGGACGAGTTCGATTTTACTCAGGTGCCGCAACCACCACTGATTTTGCCCACCCATATCCCGACAGGAATTGCCGCCGACTGCCAACCGGTCAGAAAGACGCAAATTTGCACGACCCCGACGGTCAAGATCACGTGGAACCCGGTGGCCGGTCTCCGCGTACCGGGGCCATTCATCTACCATGTGCTGCGTGACGGCGTTGACGTGCCGCAATGCACCGGGCCGGCAGCCACCTGTACGGACACGCCTGGCACGGGTGTGCATTTGTACCGGGCCTACAGCATACCCGCTTCGGGCGCGTCCAGCCCGCTATCGGCGGCGGCCGAGGTCCATGAACCTTAGGCCGCTGTTTAAGGCGGCTTCCACCATTCCGCTCTACGGATGGCGGCATCTGCGGTAAGACGTCGGGCCATGCGCATAGGGATAGCGGGAATAGGCGGGCGGATGGGCCGCCTGGTGGCCGAAACGGTGTCTAGGTCCAGCGCCAGGCTGGTCGGCGGCACGTTGGGCAAGACGTCGGCCGGGCAGGGCGTGCAGGTATTCGGGTCCATTGCAGAACTGGCGTCCGAATGCGACGTGGTGATCGATTTTTCGGCTGCTGGTGCCGCCATCGAACATGCCGCCTGCCTGGGCGCGTCGCGGTTGCGCCCGGCCTGGGTGCTCGGCACAACTGGCCTGGCTGCTGACGCGGTCCTCGCTGTCCGGCGTGCAGCGAAAACCATCGTGGTGATCCAGGCGGCGAATTTTGCGCCCGGTGTAACCCTGGTATTGGCGGTGGCCGAGCGTCTGGCCCGCGCGCTTCCAGCCGTCGACTACGATGCCGAAATCAGCGAGATGCACCATCGCAACAAGGTCGACGCCCCGTCGGGTACCGCGTGGGCCATCGGCGAAGCCGTATCGGCCGGGCGCGGTGTCCACCTTGCCGACGCGGCCGAATGTGTCCGGCATGGCCAAACCGGCCCGCGCCGGCTCGGCACGATCGGCTTCACGGCGTTGCGCGGTGGTCAGGTGGTGGGCGACCACACGCTGCTATTCGCCGGCGATGACGAGCAGATCGGGCTGACCCACCGCGCTCTGGATCGTGCCGTGTTCGCCCGGGGTGCCTTGCAAGCCGCTTTATGGACTCGCGCGCGTCCGCCTGGCCTATACGGCATGGCCGACGTGCTCGGCCTGACCGATGATTTTTTTCGAGGCCCACCCCGACCATGAACTTCGCTCCCATGAACTTCGCCCCATGAACTTCGCCCCATGAACTTCGCTAGCGACAACACCGCCCCGGTCTGCCCCGAGATCATTGCCGCGCTGGCGCAGGCCAATGACGGCTGGGTGCCGAGCTACGGTGCCGACCCGCTTACCGCGCGGCTGACGGCCATGGCGCGCGACGTCTTTGAGACCGAAGTTGCAATCTACCCGGTCGGTACCGGTACCGCGGCAAACGCGCTGGCGCTGGCCACGTTGGTGCGTCCCTTTGGTGCGATCCTCTGTGCGGAGGAGGCTCACATCGCCAGTGACGAATGCGGCGCGCCGGAGTTCTACACGGGCGGCGCCAAGCTGATAACGTTACCGGCCGCCGACGGCCGCATCAGGCCGATGCAGATCGACGCGGCAATGGCGCGTGCTCAGGATGGCGGCGTGCATCACGTGCTGCCCGAGGCTGTCAGCATCACCCAAGCCACGGAATGGGGCACCGCCTACGACCGCGACCAGGTGGACGCCATTGGCCAGGCCTGCCGCCGCCGCGGGCTGCCTTTGCACATGGACGGTGCGCGGTTCGCCAACGCGCTCGTCCACCTCGACTGCACCCCCGCAGAACTGACTTGGAAAGCCGGAGTCGACGTGCTGTCGCTGGGCGCCACCAAGAACGGCGCGCTGGCAGCCGAGGCGGTGGTCTTCTTCAATCCTGCTCTGGCCGCTGGCTTCGAGCGGCGCCGCAAGCGGGCCGGCCAGCTATGGTCCAAGCTGCGCTACCTGTCCGCCCAGCTCACCGCCTATCTCGACGGTGATTTGTGGCTGCGCAACGCACGCCAGGCCAATGCAATGGCTACCAGGCTGGCTGCGGGGCTGACGGCACTGCCCGGTATACGATTGGTGCAGCCGGTGCACGCCAACGAGCTATTCGTAGCCATGCCCGACGCGTTGGTCGAGACCCTGCAAGCGGCAGGCGCGGTGTTCTATCGGTGGATCGAGGTGCCTGGCGAGGCGTTGCCGATCATCCGCCTGGTCACCTCTTTCGCCACGGAAACCGCGGAGGTCGACCGTTTTCTGGGTTTGGCCAGAGCGTATGGGGAAAGCCTGTCGGCCGCCGCCTGAGCTACCGCCCACTCCCCAGTGCCGCTCGCCGCATCTTGCGGTGCAGGGTCGCCCGGCTGATCCCTAACGCCTTGGCCGCCGCGGAGACGTTGCCGCCGGTGCGGGCCAATGCACGCTGCAGCACGCCGCGTTCGGCCAGCGCCAAATCCTCCCGTTCGGCGAGCGCCGGCGACAGCACCGACTGGGCCGGCAGCATGCGTTCGAGCACGGCATCGGTGATGCCGCAGGCCTGCCGGGCGGCCCATGTGGCACCCACGACCATGTCGTTCTGGCCTACCGCCAGCAAAGCACCGGCGCCCCATTCGCTGTCTGGCGCCAGCACGATCCCGGCGGCAGGGAAGCTTGTGGTAAAGTGCCGCGCCTC
>JAYVTX010000025.1:0-2616 GCA_043788425.1 Rhodospirillales bacterium | reverse complement strand
GCAAGCAGGGCGCCCACCGTGGACTTTCCCGATCCCGACACGCCCATCACGACAACCGCGCACTGCCCCATGGTGTTTGTTATAGCCGCCCGGTTGTGTTCAGCAATGATCGGGGCCGCCAGTGGCAAAGCGTAGCAGGCAGGGGCCGAACTGCTCGGCAAATTGCGCGCTGTTGCCGCCGAAATGCCCGGTAAAGCCCGGCGGCTGATCGATCGTTAGTAGGCCGCCGACGGTGGGGCGCAGTTGTTCGATCAGCGCGCGCCGGCCGGCCAGGTCGCCCGCGAACGGATCGGCTGCGAACTGGACGAAGGCCACCCGCGTACGGGCCGGACGCACGCCGGATATAAGTTGACGTAGGTCGTCGTACTGCGCGCTAAGGTTCGTGCTGCCGCCCGACCCGTGCGCGGCGGGTGATACGGCGATCACTACGTCCGCCAGCCCCGGCGTGGCCAGCATCATCAGCGCGGTCCAGGCACCCCGAGACTGCCCACCCACGACGATGCGGCGGTATCCACGGGCACGCAGGTCGGTCAGCGTGTCCGCCAGCCACCCGGCCGCCCGGACCCGGTCGCGATCGGCCATCGGATCGCGGTCGAACCGCACCACGTCGTAGCCCGCGTTGTTGAACTGGCGCACATGGGGCTGCGGCTGCTTTCCCCGGCTATCCACGTCGCCGCTCGTGCCGTGGCACCAGACGTACACTCCTGCCGCTGCCGCCGGACCACGCCAAATATAGCGAATGTCGGGATCGACACTGTAGTTCCAGGTCGACTGCAACGCGCCTGGCGGCAACGGCGGCGGCGGCTGGCCCGCGACACTGAGGTCGGTCGCATAAAGCCGGCAGTCGGTGGCGCCCCGCTTTGCGCAACCATCCAGCGCCGAACGTTGCGCAACCACGGCCGATGCCGAACCGCCCGACCACCCGTATGCGCCCGAGCCGCCGCCCGAGCCGCCGCCCGTGCCGCCGCCCGTGCCGCCAATCGCGAACGCCCGCGGCAGGTTCGTGCGCAGGAACGACGCGTAGGCCGCCCGCCCCTCCTCTGTCAGACCCGGGACAGCACCCCCGTCCAGGACGGGCTGCGCCATGGCCGGCAGCGCGAATAACAGTAGAAACAGCAGGCGCATGACAGTGGTTCCCGCAATAGCTGGCCACTGTGGCAAACTCCGGTATAGAGCGCCAATGTTGACCGACCTGCCCAACGTGCTCACGCTGTGCCGCATCGCCGCCATTCCGGTCATCGTGGCACTGGTTGCATGGCGCACGCCGGTCGGCGACCTGCTGGCCTGCATCGTGTTCAGCGCGGCCGGTATTACCGACTACCTCGATGGGCATCTGGCCCGCACCCGCCGTCAGACGAGCGACCTGGGTCGCATGCTGGACCCGATCGCGGATAAGCTGCTGGTCGGTGCCACTCTTATGCTGCTGGCCGGACAGGACCGGCTCAGCGCCTGGGGCCTCTACCCCGCCATCGTCATCCTGCTGCGTGAAATCCTGGTCAGCGGCCTGCGCGAACATCTGGCGGGCCTGCGCGTCGGTTTGCCCGTCACGCAGTTGGCCAAGTGGAAGACTGGTGTGCAGATGGGCGCGCTCGGGACGCTACTGGCCGGGGACGACACGGCGGCGCTGCTCGGCCTGGGCTGGTTGCCGGTGTCGTCGATCGGCGAGGCGATGCTATGGGCGGCGGCGGCGCTGACGCTGTGGACCGGGTGGGATTACCTGCTGACGGGCCTGCGCCACAGCACGGGTGCCCCACCGCTCCAGTCACTGCCCCCGTCACTGCCCCCGTCGGTGCCGCAATCGGTGCCGCTGGCATCAGGCGCTCACACGGGCTTGAGCAAATGACGCCGGGCGGGCAAGGTCAGGCGTGCGGAACCTTCGCCACACCAGGAGCCTATTGACCCATGCGGCGATCCGCTTCCCTGGCCCTGTTCCTGGGCCTTACTGGCTGTACCGGCTTTGGCGAATTCGTCGACCACACGTTCACGCTGCCGGGCACAATCCCGACGCTGCCGATGGCCGATAGTGAGAATGTGCGCCGCGCCCTGGGCCAGCCCGCCGAGATCGAGCCGCTGGGCCCCGAACCCGGTAACGTCTGGCCCGCCAAACAGGGTCCGGAGCCGACGCTGTCTGATATTAGCAAGAATCAGGGCACGGAGACGCAGCGCGGCTTTCCGGCAACGAGCGTTCCGGGTGGCACGCCCGGCCTGCCCGATCACCGTCAGCCTCGGCCGCGCGGCAGCTCAACTCCGCCAGGCAATGCGTCGCCAGGTCTGGACCAGCTAGCGCCGGTCGGGGTGCAGCCGGCGCCCCGCTCGTCTGTGCCGGGTCCGGGGCCGGTTGGGGGGGTGATCAACACGCCGCAGGGTCCGGCGGTCGATACGGGCGGCACGCAGAGCTACCGGCAGTTGAATACGCCGCGCGGGCCGGGCGCGATCATGGTGCCGAACGGTAACGGGACCAGCACGATCATCAACCCGGACGGCAGCGTGCAGAACGTGCCGACCCCCCGGTGAGGCGGCGATGACGCTGCTATACTTTGCCTGGCTGCGCGAACGGATGGGCCGGGCGGAGGAGAGTCTGTCGTTGCCGCCCGATGTCGCGACCGTCGCCGGGCT
>JAYVTX010000024.1:0-8163 GCA_043788425.1 Rhodospirillales bacterium | reverse complement strand
GCCCGACATGGCGACCCGTTTGCCGTGCTGGGCCCACATGGCGGCGTGATCCGCACGCTGTTGCCCGGCGCAAAAGCCGTAACGATCGTGACGGCGCAGGGCGAAACCCCCATGCAGCGCATATACCCCGGCGGCGTGTGGGAGGGTCCGGGTCAGGCGCCCTATCGCCTGCGGGCCGAATACGAAGCTTCCGTGCATGAAGCGGCCGACGCCTACGCGTTCGCCAGCACGCTCGGCGATCTGGACCTGCACCTGCTGGGTCTGGGCCGGCATCATACGCTGGGTCACGTTCTGGGCGCGCACACCATGACGGTGGACGGCACGGCGGGCACGCGCTTTGCCGTCTGGGCGCCAAACGCACGCCGTGTTTCGGTCGTGGGCGGGTTCAACGCTTGGGACACCCGGCGTCATCCCATGCGCAAACACCCGGGTGCCGGCGTGTGGGACATCTTCATCCCCGGGATTGGGGCCGGCGAGATTTACAAATACGACCTGCTTGGTCCCCACGGCCAAACCCTGCCGCAAAAGGCCGATCCCGTTGCCTGGGCGACCGAGCGTGCGCCGCGCACCGGGTCGATCGTGGCCGGGCTTGATCACGTCTGGTCCGATGCCGCCTGGATGCAGCGCCGCGATCAGGGTCCATCGACGGCGATGTCGATCTATGAGGTACACGCAGCCTCCTGGGGGCCTGCGGCCGAGCACGGTACCGGCTGGGACCAACTAGCCGACACGCTGGTGCCCTACTGCGCCGGGCTCGGTTTTACCCACCTGCAGCTTTTGCCAATTATGGAGCATCCGTTCGGCGGGTCGTGGGGATATCAGCCGCTGGGCCAGTTCGCACCCTCGGCCGTACTCGGCTCGCCCGACGGGTTCGCACGGTTTGTCGATCGGTGCCACGCCATGGGGATCGGCGTCCTGCTCGACTGGGTACCGGCCCACTTCCCGACCGACGCGCACGGCCTGGCACAGTTCGACGGCACATATTTGTACGAACACGCCGACCCGCGCGAAGGCTTTCACCCCGACTGGAACACCAACATCTTCAACCTTGGCCGGAACGAGGTGCGCGGTTTCCTGATCGGCAGCGCGCTATACTGGCTCGAACACTTCCACATCGACGGCCTGCGCGTCGATGCGGTCGCGTCCATGCTCTATCGGGATTATTCCCGCAAACACGGCGAATGGGTGCCCAACCACCAGGGCGGGCGTGAGAACTTTGAGAGTGTGGCGTTCCTGCAGGAACTCAGTTGGGCCGTGCGCGCCCGCTGCCCAGGCGCCGTGCTGATTGCCGAGGAAAGTACGGCCTGGCCCGGCGTCACACGCCCGGCGGAACAGGGCGGGCTGGGTTTTGACTACAAATGGAACATGGGGTGGATGCACGACACCCTGAAATACATGGAGGAAGATCCGATCAACCGCGGCTACCACGCGCATGAGCTGACGTTCGGCATGGTCTACGCCTACAGCGAGCGGTTTGTACTACCGCTCAGCCACGATGAGGTTGTGTACGGCAAGCACTCCTTGATCGGAAAGATGCCCGGCGATGAGTGGCAGCGCTTTGCAAACCTACGCGCGTACTTCGCCTTCATGTGGAGCTACCCTGGCAAGAAGTTGTTGTTCATGGGTGGTGAGTTCGCGCAGGTCCGGGAGTGGGACCACGATCACGGCCTAGACTGGCATTTGCTCGATGCAGCACCCCATCGCGGTGTGCAGACCCTGGTCCGTGAACTGAACGCGCATTATCGGGACGTACCGGCCCTACATGCGCTCGATCACGAACCGGCCGGGTTCGCATGGTTGGTGGCGGATGACAGCACTAACTCGGTATTCGCCTACCTGCGTCACGGCCCGCACGACACCGTGCTGGTGGTGGTGAACTTTACCCCCGTCCCCCGGCATGACTATCGCGTGGGCGTGCCAGCAGCGGGCCAGTGGACGGAGTTCGTAAACACCGATGCTGCGGTCTATGGCGGTTCCAACATGGGCAATGGCGGCGCCGTCACGGCCGACTTAACGCCGGCCCATGGTCAGCCTGCAAGCGTGCCGTTAACCCTGCCCCCGCTTGCAACTTTGTACTTTCGCCAAGCTTCAGAACAACGATCCTAGGCCTGACCATGAAGTTCGAACACGCATTACCCTTTGGGGCGACGATCCTGGCTGACGGCAACACACGATTTCGCATCTGGGCCCCGTCTGCTGCGAACCTCGACCTTATGATCGGTGGGGTCGCCAAACCGATGCAGGGCGAAGCCGGCGGGTGGCACAGCGTGACCTGCCTAGCCCCGGCCGGGACGGAATATCAGTACCGCCTGCCAGACGGTTTGCTGGTTCCCGACCCGGCATCCCGGCAGCAGGCGACCGACGTGCACGACCCAAGTATCGTAGTCGACCCCACCAGCTACGCTTGGCAGCAACCGGACTGGAGGGGCCGGCCCTGGCACGAATCGGTGATCTACGAAGCGCATGCCGGCATCATGGGCGGCTTCAGCGGCCTACGCGCTCGGCTGCCCGGGCTGAAAGCACTGGGCATTACGGTGCTGGAGTTAATGCCAATCGCCGATTTCCCAGGCACCCGAAACTGGGGGTACGACGGCGTGTTGCCCTATGCGCCCGACTCCGCCTACGGCACGCCCGACGAGTTGAAGGCACTAATCGACGCGGCGCACGGCCTGGGTCTGTCGGTCATGCTGGACCTTGTGTACAATCACTTCGGTCCAGATGGCGCGTACATCCACATGTACGCCAAGCCGTTTTTCGACGAGCATAATCACTCAACCTGGGGGGCGGCGATCGACTATGCCCGGCCGGAAGTACGCGACTACTTTCTGCAAAACGCGTTATTCTGGCTTCAGGAATACCGGTTCGACGGCTTCCGCTTCGACGCCGTGCAGGCCATCTCCGAAGAAAGCTTTCTGCCGGAGATGATCGCCCGGCTACGTGCTGCGACAATCGGGCGGCACGTCCATCTGGTTATGGAGCATGACAACAATCCCGCCCGCTTGCTGCGTGGCCCCGGACCCCACTTCGACGCGCAATGGACCGATGACTGGCACCACGCGATGCACGTGCTGCTAACCGGTGAGACCGAGGGCTACTACGAGGATTTCGAGGATGCGACCGCGCTCATGGCCCGCGTGCTGGCAGAGGGATTTGCCTATCAGGGTGAGCACTCCCGCCACGCCGGTAAACCCCGGGGTGAAAGTGCGGCCGGCCTGCCGACGTCCGCCTTCGTCACGTTTCTGCAAAATCACGACCAGACGGGTAATCGCGCGCTAGGCAACCGGAAAGCTACACTCACCAGTGCCGATAAGCTCGAAGCCGCGACGGCATTGCTGCTGCTATCCCCAACGATCCCCATGCTGTTCATGGGCGAGGAGGACGGGTCGACATCACCGTTTTTGTACTTCACCGACCACCACGGCGCGCTGGCCGATTTGGTGCGCGAGGGTCGGCGGAAAGAGTTCCGGCATTTCCGTGCGTTTTCGGACCCCAGTGTGCGCGACCACATCCCCGACCCGAACGACGTGGGAACGTTCGAGCGGTCTGTGCCCAATCGCCCAGACCCGGCCATGCGCGATCGTATTCGGCACTTGCTAGACCTGCGTCGCGATCACGTAACGCCAGGCATCATGGGTGCCTGTAGCCTCGGCGCGGATGTGATTGGCGACCGTGCGATCCGGGCGGCGTGGCGCTTGGGCACGGGTAAGACACTGACGATCACGATCGATCTAGGCGATGCACCGGCTTTGCTGCAGGCAGACGACGCCCTGTTCAGTGCCGCGCGTGTTGTTGCGCGGTTGGCGGCATGACCGACGCGTCGCTACGGGCGCTCGCGACCGCCGCCGGGGTCGCGCCGCGCTGGCAGGATGTCTACAAAAACTGGCATGACGTAGCCCCCGACACGCTGCGCGCCGTGTTGGCGGCACTCGGTTTACCGGCACGGACGGATGCGGATGTAGCGGCCAGCCTGCATTTGGCCCGTGACCCGCATGGGCTGCCGCCATTGGTTACAGCCGCGCTGCACACGCCAACGCACCTTCCGGTTGCCGACGGTCCCGTGCAGATCATCCTCGATGATGGCACCGTACAGGACCATTGCGTCGTGGACGGCCTGCTGCCCGGCATCGACCGGATCGGCTATCACCGGCTGCAGACTGCCACGGATGAGACTACGCTGGCCGTCGCCCCTGCCCGCTGCTGGTCAGTGGCCGACGCGCATCCGCTGGGTCGGCCCTGGGCACTGGCCGTGCAGCTTTATGCATTGCGGCGGGCGGGCGATGGCGGGTTAGGCGACTTTGCCGGCCTGACAGATTTTGTGCGTGCCGCCGGGCCACATGGGGCCGCGGGGGTCGCGATTAGCCCGGTTCATGCCCAGTTCTCGGCCGATCCGGACCGGTTTAGCCCCTATTCCCCCAGCAGCCGGTTGATGCTGAACGTGTTGCATGCGACGCTCGACGTGCCCGATGCGGAACGGGAGGCGGCGGAGCTGGTCGACTGGCCCACCGCCAGCCGTGCCCGGTTGGCAGCCTTGAAACACCGGTTCGACGCTACATCCCCGGACGAACACGCCCGCCTGGCGCAGTTTCGTGCGGAGCGGGGCGACGTGCTGGAGACGCATGCGGTGTTTGAAGCCTTGCACGCCCGCTTGTTCGCAGCCGACCCTGCGATGTGGCACTGGCGCACCTGGCCCGCGCAATACCGGCGTCCTGGCAGTGTCGCCGTGGGACTTTTCGCCCAGGAAAACGCGCCGGAGGTAGCGCTTCATGCCTACATGCAAATGCTTGCCGATGATGGGCTGGCAGACGCGCAGGCCGCCGCACGCGCCGCTGGCATGCCGATTGGGCTGATCGCAGACCTGGCTGTGGGCGCCGACAGCGGTGGTAGCCAGTGCTGGAGCCGGCAGGATGAAACCCTGCTCGGGCTGAGCGTCGGGGCGCCACCGGATCTGCTCAGCCCGCGCGGTCAAAGCTGGGGCCTGGCTGCGTTCTCCCCCCGCGGGCTGATCCAAAACGGCTACGGCGCGTTCCTGGAAATGCTGCGTTGCGCCATGCGTCATGCAGGCGGTGTGCGGATCGACCACGCCATGGGCCTGGCCCGGCTATGGGTCGTGCCGGACGGGGCCAGCGCAGCCGATGGCGCGTACATGCACTTTCCCCTGGTGGACATGCTTCGCCTGGTCGCGATCGAGAGCCATCAGCGCCGCGCGATCGTACTGGGTGAAGATTTGGGCACGATCCCCGAAGGGTTTAGCGAGGCGCTAAACGGGCATAGCATCCTAGGCATGCGCGTCCTGTGGTTCGAGCGGGAGGGCGGGTTTGGCGCCTACACCCAGCCCCGCACTTGGACGGCGGGTGCCGCCGCCATGACGGGTACGCATGATCTACCAACCGTTGCCGGCTGGTGGGCCGGGCGCGACCTGGAATGGCGGCACAAGCTGGGTTTGTTTATGGACGCCACCCATGACGCAAATGAGAACAGTGCCCGACACGCCGACCGAACCGGGCTGTGGGATGCAATGCGTGCTAGCGGGTCTGCCCAGGGCGAGCCACCACCGCCCAATGCGCCCGGCTCCGTGGTTGACGCCGCCATCCGCCACGTCGCGACCGCCCACAGCGCCCTGTTGATTTTGCCGATCGAGGACGCGCTCGGCCTGCTCGATCAGCCGAACCTGCCGGGTACGACGGCCGGCCACCCGAACTGGTGCCGGCGTCATGATGGCCCGGCCAGCGCGTTGCTGGACCCGCCCGCAGTCGCCGCGCGGCTGGCGAGCATGGGACCTGGCACGGCATGAAACCACTGACGGCGACCGCCCGTCTGCAATTTCATGCCGGCTTTACGCTGAACGACGCCACGGCGCTGGTGCCGTATTTCGACCGGCTGGGGATCAGCCACCTATATGCCTCGCCATTATTGACCGCACGCGCCGGGTCCACGCATGGCTACGACATCGTGGACCATAACCGCATCAATCCGGAATTGGGTGGTGAGGACGCTTTGGTCGCCCTGGTTGGTGCCCTGCGCAGCCGGGGCATGGGATTGATACTGGACATCGTGCCCAACCACATGGGCGTAGGGGGCGCGGATAACGCCTGGTGGCTGGACGTGCTGGAGTGGGGCCGCGCCAGCCCGTACGCCGAGTATTTCGACATCGATTGGGACCCGCCGGACGCCACCATGCGCGGCCGGATGCTGGCCCCGTTCCTCGGTGATCCATACGGCCAGGTGCTGACCAAAGGGCAGATCAGCCTCAAGTTCGATGCGCGTGACGGCCGGCTTTTTGCCGCTTATGGCGAGCACCGGTTCCCCATCCAGCCCCGCGACTATGCTGCCGTATTATTAACCGAGGGTGGGACGCTAGAGGAGCCCGCCCGCCTGTTTGCCGAAATCGGACCCGGTAAACGCACCGCCGCCCGCGCCCAGGCCGCCGCCGCACGCGCCGCACTACAGGAGCCACAGCACATTGCTGCCATTGCCGCCATGCTCGACGCCTACGCCCCCGGTACCGAACTTGGCCGCGACCGCCTGCACCGGTTGCTCGAACGGCAATCGTACCGGCTGGCCTGGTGGCGCGCGGCCACGGATGAGATCAATTGGCGTCGTTTTTTCGACGTAAACGGCCTGGCTGGCATCCGGGTTGAGCTACCGGAAGTGTTCGAGGCGACGCACCGCACCGTGTTTCGCCTGTATGAACAGGGGCTGATCGACGGTGTCCGGATCGACCATGTGGATGGGCTGGCCTACCCCCGCGAGTATTGCCGCAAGCTGCGCCGGCGTCTGGGGTCGCTGACCCCGCACCGTCCGGAAGGTTTGCAGCAGCCAGCCATTATCTGGATCGAAAAGATCCTGGCCCCGCACGAACGCCTGGCCGCCGATTGGCTGACGGACGGCACCACCGGCTACGACGCGATGAACAGCCTCGGCGCACTCCTGCACGACCCCGCTGGTGAGGCACCGATGACCGCGCTATGGCACACGCAAACAGGGCGCCCGGCAGTGTTCGAGGACGAGGCCATCCCCGCGCGCCGGCAGGTCCTGACCCAAAGCCTGACCAGCGAACTGTACCAGGTTGCCACCGCGCTACATCGCGTGGCCCGGCGAGACCTCTCGACGCGCGATTTCACCCATTCCGCCATTCGGGCGGTGTTGGTGGAGGTGCTGGTACACTTCCACGTCTACCGCATCTACGCCGGGCCCGCGGGCATTTCGGAGGTGGACCAGCGCGTGATGGACCGGGCCGTCGCCGGCGCGCGCAAGACCATCCGCAGCGCCGACCGGCTGCTGCTGGAGTACGTGGCAGGCTGGCTGTCCGGCATCGGGACGGAAGGCGTTGGTATTCGCGCCGTTCCGGCCGGCATCCGGCGTCAGGAGTGGGCGCGCGCCATGGTGAAGTTCCAGCAACTCAGCGCCCCCACGGCCGCCAAATCGGTCGAGGACACATCGTTCTACCGCTACGGCCGCCTGTTGTCCCGTAACGAAGTCGGGTCGGAGCCGTCGCAATGGGCGCTGTCACCAGCCGCATTCCACGCCGATTGCACCCACCGTGCGAAGCGTACCCCCCGCGCCCTACTCGCAACCGCCACCCACGACCACAAACGGGGCGAGGACGCGCGGGCCCGCCTGGCCGTGCTGAGTGAGGCACCGGTCGAGTGGGAGGCGGCGCTGAACCGCTGGATGCGCCTCAATGCCCCACTGCGCCGCGATCTGGGCGGCCCGGCGCCGGACCCGGCCGATGAGATTATGCTGTACCAAACCCTGGTCGGTGCTTGGCCGTTGGATCTGGTTCCTAACGACACGGATGCGATGCGCGAGTACGAAAACCGCGTCGCCGGCTGGCTAGAGAAGGCACTGCGGGAAGCCAAACGGCACACCGGCTGGACCGCGCCGGACGCGCCGTATGAGGAGGCGGTACGCGCATTCCTGGGCGGCGTGCTCAATCCCAACCGGCCCGTGGCGGGCGAGATTGCCGCCTTCGCCGCCCGTATCGGCCCGGCGGGCGCCATCAACAGCCTGACCCAAACCGTGTTGCGCACAACAATGCCTGGCGTGCCCGACCTGTACCAGGGAGCCGAGTTCTGGGATTTCTCCCTGGTCGACCCCGACAACCGCCGCCCCGTCGATTTCGGCCGGCGCGATGCGGCCTTGGGGCCGGCCCCGGCCGCGCTT
>JAYVTX010000023.1:0-4014 GCA_043788425.1 Rhodospirillales bacterium | reverse complement strand
ACTGCCAGACCGAGCCGGCTGGCATGGGCGCGCACGGCCGCCTTGTCCGGCATGTCACCCAGCGGGAAGCGCGTGTACGCAAGCTGGGCCGCGGTTGTTGCAAACAAAAACCAGGATTGGTCCCGCGCGGGATCGGCAGCGCGATGCAGCTCGGGTCCTGCCGGGCCGTCGATGCGGCGGACGTAGTGGCCGGTTGCCAGGGCGTCCGCACCCACATCTTGCGCCAGTGCCAACAGATCGGTGAATTTCACTGTCATATTGCAGCGAACGCAGGGAACCGGCGTTTCACCACGGGCATAGCTGTCGGCAAAGTCCTGAATGACCGCACTGCGAAACCGGGCCTGCGCATCGATGACATAGTGGGCAATGCCCAGCCGGTCCGCCACGGCCCGCGCATCATGGATGTCCCGCCCGGCGCAGCACGATCCGCGCCGCCCGGCGGTACCGTCATACAGTTGCAGCGTAAGGCCCACGACCTCATGCCCCTGTTCCGCCATCAGCCCGGCCACGACCGAGCTATCGACGCCGCCCGACATGGCGACGGCGATCCTCATGACATTACGAGCCGGCGTTGCGCGTGCTGGACGGCAGGCGTACGACCAGCCCGTCCAGCGCCGCCGTCATCACGATCTGGCAGCCAAGCCGCGACGTCTGTTCCAGGCCGAATGCCAGGTCCAGCATGTCTTCCTCATCCTCGGTCGGTTTCACCAATTTCGGAAACCACGCCGCATCCACGATCACGTGGCACGTCGAACAGGCGAGCGATCCCTCGCACGCGCCCTCGATATCAACATTATGTTTGTGGGCAATTTCCAGCACCGACAGACCGAGCGGCGCTTCCACCTCACGCGGGGCACCTGACTTTTCGATAAAAACCATCTTCGGCATGCTCAGGCCCCAGCTCCCACAGGTGCCACGGAGAGTGCGTCCGCGGCAAAATCGACATCGGCGGCGGAAGTAAAGCGTCCCAGCCCCACACGCAAGGTTCGGGCGGCCTGCGCCGGCGTCAACCCCATGGCGGTCAAAACGGTGCTGGGCGTGATCGCCGCACTGCTGCAGGCGCTGCCGGTGCTGACGCACAAATCGGGCTGGGTGCGCAGCACATCCAGCGCGGACCATGGCAGCGTCAGGTTCAGATTGCCCGGCACCCGGTGCGCTACGCTGCCGTTCATGATCGCCGGCACGCGTAACGCCGCCAGCAGCCGGTCGCGCAATGCCGCTAGCCGCGCCGCTTCCACGCTCATTTCAAGCATAGCCAGTCGGCACGCTTCGCCAAATCCGACAACCAGCGGCGTCGGTAAGGTGCCAGGGCGCAGCCCCCGCTCTTGCCCGCCGCCGCTGAATAATGGCGCTAGCCGCACCCGCGGGCGGCGGCGAACATACAGCGCGCCCACGCCCTTTGGCCCGTACAGCTTGTGACCTGACAGGCTAAGCAGGTCTATCCCGGTCACATCGATGGGGATTTTACCAGCTGCCTGTGCCGCGTCGGTGTGGAACAGCGCACCCGCATTACGCGTCACCGCTGATAACGCGGGCAGGTCCTGGATCACGCCCGTCTCGTTATTCACGGCCATGACGCTGACCAACAGCGTCGGTACGCGCAGGGCTTCTGCCAAAACATCCGGGCCCAACAGGCCGTCAGACGCCACCGGCAGAACGACCGGCTCAAACCCTTCGGCGGCCAGATCGAGCACCGTTTGCAGCACGCATTGATGTTCGGTGGCGACGGTGATGATGCGGCGGCGGTGGCCGGTCGCGTGGAAGCGGGCAGTACCCTTGATGGCGATGTTATTGGCCTCGGTCGCACCCGATGTCAGCACGATCTCACGCGGGTCGGCCCCGATTAGGGCGGCAATTTGGACGCGGGCTTTATCGACGGCTCTCTCGGCCTCGCTCCCCATGACATGTTCCGCGCTATGGGGATTGCCGAACCTTTCCGAAAACCAGGGCAGCATAGCCGCCACGACCCGGGGGTCGCACGGGGTGGTGGATTGATTGTCGAGGTACACGGGGCGGTTCGGGCGCATGCCCTTGATATAGGTCACGCAAAGATGCGGGGCAGCCCCACCACAACGCCCGCCACGGACGCCACCCCCAGCGTACGCACCACACACAGCCGAAACCGGATCACACACAGTCCCGCCGGTGCCGCTATCGCCAATGCCGCTATCGCCAATGCCGCTATCGCCAATGCCGCCGGGTCCAGGCTGGTGGGAACGGGAAGTTCCATTCCCCAACCGGATGTGGCTGCACGGAAAAGAGCCCGCAGGCCGAACCACACGGCTAGATTTCCGATCACGCCCACCACTGCCGCCGTTATCGCTGGCCAGCGCCCCCGGGCAAGCGCGCGGTTATCCTGCAACCGCTCGATCATCGGCGCACCAAGGAACACGAACGCAAAACACGGCATGAACGGTATCCACAGCACGCGCGCCGGTTTACCCTTCAACGCGCGCCGGCCGATACGCAGCAATGCCTCGATCACCAGCACCGGCACCGCGCATTTCAGGCCGAAGAACAGCGCACCCAAAAAAGGCCTTCGCCCAGCGTGGGCAGGCCGGTCACGCGGCGCGGGCGGCGCGGGTAGTGAGGGTGGCGTAGGCGTCGCAAAACGCCACAACGTCCGCTGCTATGCAGCTCCATGGTAAACTGACGCGGATGGCCTGACTGGCCAAGCCTTCCGCACCCATCGCGCGTAGGACATGGCTGTCGCCCACCGTTCCACTGCTGCACGCGGCACCCGCTGAGACGTGAATTCCCGCCAAATCGAGTGCAATCACCTGCGCATTCGCCCGCATGCCCGGTAGAGCAAGGCAGACCGTGTTGGATAGCCGGTCGGTGCCGCCCAGCACGACCGCGCCCCGTGCAATGGCCATAGCCTCGATCTGGATACGCCACCGCAGCAGATCCGGCCAATCGCACCCGACCGCGGCTGCAAACCCGGCTAGTGCCGCAACGGCTGGTGTCCCGCCCCGCCGCCCCCGCTCCTGCCCGCCGCCGCGCAAATGCGGCATCGGGTCGACGCCATGCAGCAACAGCGCGCCCGCCCCGTGTGGGCCGCCAATTTTGTGGGCCGACAGGGCTACGCTGTGTGCGCCCAGGACTGGCAAGTCGAACGGCACCCGCGCCTGCACCGCATCGACGTGCAACAACGCGCCGTGTGTCCTGCACAACGCCGCCGCAGCCGCAATCGGCTGCCGCGTCCCAGTCTCGTTATTAGCGGCCATCAGGCACACCAGCGCCGGGCCGTCCTGTAGCAAGTGGGCCAGCGCAACTAGATCGGCCACACCATTCTGATCCACCGGAAGGACCACGGCGTCCGGTGCTGCCTGGCGCACCGCGTCGTGCTCGGTCGCACCCACGATTACCCGGCGTCCAGCGCGTAGACCGGTGATGGCCAGCGCATTTGCCTCCGTCCCGCCGGACGTGAAGACGACATCATCATCCTGTACACCATACGCCGACGCTATCCGGTTGCGGGCACAATCCAGCACCCGGCGCAGCGCCCGCCCGGCACCGTGGACGCTGGATGGATTGCCGCCCAGATCAAGTGCGGCCAGCATCGCCGTTCGAGCCTCGGGCCGTAGCGGTTCGGACGCGTTGGCGTCCAGGTAGGTCACTTGATCAATCGCTGACAGCGTCGCGTGAGCGTTGCAACCGGCTGACCCGGCCCTCCAGCGCGATCAGTTCGGCCCGCAACGCTTCGACCGTGCGGACCAACGGGTCCAGCGTTTCCTCGCAGGGCGTGCCGTACGCGACGAATAGGCCGGGATGGACCGGCGCGGGCGCGACCGGATCGCGATCGACCGGGCGGGCGGGGATGCCGACGACTGTCACGCCGGAATCGACAGGACGCACCACGACCGCGTTGGCACCCACCCGGGCCCCATCGGACACCAGGATATCGCCCAGGATCTTGGCTCCCGCGCCCACAATCACGTTGTTGCCGATGGTGGGATGGCGCTTGCCACGCTCACTGCTCGTCCCGCCGAGGGTCACGGCGTGGTACAAATA
>JAYVTX010000022.1:0-3317 GCA_043788425.1 Rhodospirillales bacterium | reverse complement strand
CTGGCCATCACAGGCCTGCGCGCCGGTCGCCGGGTAATCGTGGGCGCGACCGAGCATGACGCGGTGCGCCAAGCCGCGCCGGACGCCGTGACATTGCCGGTCGATGGCGATGGCGTGGCCTGCCTCGATACGCTGGCCCGGCTGCTGCGCGACGGTCCGGCGCTGGTGTGTTTGATGGCGGCCAATAACGAAACCGGCACGCGCCAGCCCGTAGCGGCCGCGGCGGCGCTGTGCCGGGCGCATGGTGCGCTGCTGCATGTGGATGCGGTGCAGGCACGAATACCGTTCGACGTGCCGGCGATGGGTGTGCATAGCGTGGCGTTGTCGGGGCATAAGATCGGCGGGCCGCATGGGGCGGGCGCGTTGGTGCTGAACGGCGTGGATCCGGCCCCGTTGCTGCGCGGCGGCGGGCAGGAGCGCGGGCGGCGTGGCGGTACTCCGGCTGTGGCGGCGATCACCGGGTTCGCTGCGGCGGTTGGGTGCCAATGGCCGGACCTGACGATCTGGCGGGACGCGGTAGCAGCGAGCGCTGTCGCCCATGGTGCGATCGTGCTGGGCGGGACTGACCGCTTGCCCAACACAGTGTGCCTCGCGCTGCCGGGCGTGCGGGCGGATGCGCAGGTTATCGCGCTAGACCTGGCGGGCGTGCACGTATCGGCGGGGGCGGCGTGCAGTAGCGGGACGGTCGGCGATAGTCACGTGCTGCGCGCAATGGGCGCCGGCGCGCTGGCCGGGCAGGCGATCCGGGTCAGCCTGCCGTGGAACATGACCGCGGCGCAGGTGAGCGTATTCGCCGCCGCCTACGCCGCCATGGCCCGCCGGGTTGCCGCCCGCGCCGCGTGACCCTTTTTTCGCACGCATAGCGTGACGACATTCCCATCGCTGGCCGCGGCCGCCCGGGTATGGGTGCGCATCGGTCTGCTGTCGTTCGGCGGTCCGGCCGGCCAGATCGCGCTGATGCATCGCGAGGTGGTGGAGCAGCGCCGCTGGATCAGCGAGCGGCGGTTCCTGCAGGCGCTCAACTTCTGCGTGCTGTTGCCGGGACCCGAGGCGCAGCAATTGGCGACGTATCTTGGCTGGCTGATGCACGGCGTGCGGGGCGGGCTGTTGGCGGGTGGGTTGTTTGTCGTGCCGGGCGCCATTGTGATGCTGGTACTGTCTGCGGTGTACGCGACGTTGGGGGACGTGCCGCTGGTGGGCGCGCTGTTCTTCGGCCTGAAATGCGCGGTGCTGGTGTTGGTGATCGAGGCGCTATTGCGGATCGGCCGGCGGGCATTGCGGGGTCGCGCGGCATGGGCGCTGGCGGCCGCCGCGTTCGTGGCGCTGTTTGTGTTCGGTGTGCCGTTTCCCGCCGTGGTGCTGGGCGCGGGCCTGGTCGGGTGGCTGGCGCCGGACGCATTCTCGTCCGCAGCCCATGGGGCGGACGCGGCTGATACCCCGGCGCTAATCGACGCCGTGCTGGCTGCTGACCCGGGCCGGCCTGGGCGGCTGGCGGCGGGTGCGCGGCGGGCAGGTCTGGTGGCGCTGGTGGCCTGGCTTACGCCGGTCGCGGTGCTGGGGGCGGTTGGCGGCCGGTATAGCGAGATCGCACTGTTTTTCTCCAAGATGGCGGTGGTGACGTTGGGCGGTGCCTACGCCGTGCTGGCCTACGTGGCGCAGGACGCGGTGCAATACGGCTGGCTTAGCCCCGCCGACATGCTCGCCGGCCTTGGCCTGGCGGAAACGACGCCCGGACCGTTGATCCTGGTGCTGCAATTCGTGGGCTTCCTGGCCGGGTTCCGCGCGCCCGGCGCGTTGACCGGCCTGTGGGGCGGGCTCGCCGGGTCGGTCCTGACGCTATGGGTTACGTTCGTGCCGTGCTTTGCGTTTGTATTCCTGGGTGCGCCGCTGATCGAGCGGCTACAACAAAACCGGGCACTGGCCGGCGCGCTGGCCGCGGTGACGGCGGCGGTCGTGGGCGTGATCGGCAATTTGAGCGTGTGGTTCGGCCTTCGCGTGCTGTTCCAGTCCACGGTGCCGGTGATGGGCGTAGAATTACCGGTCCTGTCCAGCCTCGACCCGGCGGCGCTGGCTATCGCGGCGCTGTCGGCGCTATGCGTGTTCCGGTGGCGGTTGGGTGTTTTGCGAACTCTGGCGCTGGCCGCCGTGGCGGGCGTGGTTGTGGCTCTGCCGCGCATCGTCGGCTGAAACCACGGGGTAGCGTCTTATATGGCAGGCATGCGTTCAAACCGCCCCGTGTACCTCGATAACCAGGCTACCACCCCCTGCGATCCCCGCGTCGTGGCCGCCATGCTGCCGTGGTTTACCGAGCGCTTCGGCAATCCGCACAGCGTCGAACACGCCATGGGGCAGGAGGCGGAGCAGGCCATCGAGCATGCCCGCGCTCAGGTGGCCGCCCTGATCGGCGCCGACCCGCGGGAAATTGTGCTGACGTCCGGCGCCACCGAAGCCAATAACATCGCCATCAAGGGCGCCGCCCGCTTCCACGGCGCCGGCCCACGCCGTCGGATCATCACGGTCGCGACCGAGCATAAATGCGTGCTGGAAAGCGTGCGCGACCTAGCAGCCGAGGGGTTCGAACCAGTGATCCTGCCGGTGCAGGCCGATGGTCTGCTCGATCCGGCCGTGCTGGCGGAGGCGCTGACGGTGCCGACCCTGCTGGTCAGCATCATGGCCGTTAATAACGAGACGGGCGTGATCCAGGACCTGCCTATGCTCGCCGCCCTGGCCCACGATGCGGGCGCGCTATTCCATACCGATGCGGCCCAGGCAGCGGGCAAAATCCCGATCGACGTCACCGGCATCGACCTGCTGAGCCTGTCGGGCCACAAGCTGTATGGGCCGAAGGGCGTGGGCGCGCTGTATGTCCGCCGCCGTCCGCGGGTGCGGCTGGCCCCATTATTCAGCGGTGGCGGGCAGGAGCGAGGGCTGCGCGCCGGTACGCTACCCACGCCGCTGGTCGTTGGGTTTGGCGAGGCATGCCGGCTGGCGATGCTGGAAATGACGGAGGAGGCGGCGCGGCTGGCGGCGCTGCGGGACCGGCTACTGGCGGGGCTGCGGGTGTCAGCGACCATGAATGGCAGCGTGGTGCACCGGGTACCGGGCAACCTGAACCTGACGCTGCCGTGGTGCGCGCTGGATGTGTTGCGCACGCAGCCCGATCTGTGTGTCAGCACCGGCAGCGCCTGTAGCAGTGCGGCGATCGAGGCCAGCACGGTTTTGACGGCGATGGGCCTTGTACCCGAACAGGCCGCCCGCACCTTGCGTGTAGGGCTGGGACGCTTTACCTCCGCCGCCGATGTCGATTTCGCTGCGGA
>JAYVTX010000021.1:0-3758 GCA_043788425.1 Rhodospirillales bacterium | reverse complement strand
CCACGGCTCTGAATGAACGAAGTAAGCTGCTCTAGAATATAGATTTCTAGAGCACGACCTTTCGAACGATCGATCCCGATCGGTCGAAACGTGCTCTAGCCCTCGACCAAGACCTCCGTCAGCCCGGCCGCCAATAGCGCGAGCAACTCCGGCATCGGCAGGGCGACACAGCCCTCGGTCGGTGCCTCATCCGCGCGGCTGACATGCAGAAAGATGGCGCTGCCGACGCCGCGCAGCACCGGGGCGTCGTTCCAGCCCAGCACGCCGATCACGTCATAAACGCCATCCATGCGCCACAACGTCTCATGCCGGGCGGCATAGGGCAGGGTGACGGGCCGGTTGTAGCGGGCGTCGGCCGGGTCGTCGCACCAGCCGTCATGGGGTGCGATTGGCGTGACCGGCACGGCGGCCACGGGGCGGCGGACGCGGTCGGCGCGATACAGAACTCGGCGTAATGGCAGCAGCGCCAGGGGCGTCGCGCCGTCGCCTTCCCGCTTATCCAGCCGCACCCCGCCATGGCCCAGGGTTACGGGCACCCTGAAACCGGGGGTCGATATCCAGCCGCCATTGATGATTGCCCTCACGCCGTCCCATGCGCCTCCGCCGCGCGCCCGGCAGCCAACCGGTATGCGCTGGCGGCCTGATCGGGCGTGATGCCGCCCAGCCAGTCGGGGGCGGTGGTGGCCAGGGTGGTGTAGCCGCCGGGTTCAATCGTACCGGGCTGTACCCCGGCTTCTGCCGATTGAGACATGCCGGCCGGCAGCGCGGGTCGGGATGTGTCGGGCGACATCGACAGTAGCTCGTCCGCCAAACACACCAGCGCCGCGCCGATCATGCCCATCGGCCCACCAAACACGCCGGCGCCTAGGATGCGCATGGGTGCTGGGATCGTGTCGCCCGAAACGCCCCGGTAAATCATGCCGAGTATCGGCAAATGATGCAGGGGGTTCAGCCCGCCCAGCAGCGTGTCAAACGACATGTCCATTGCCCGGGGAAGGGCATTATCCGGGCCCGGGCCAGCGTGCGCCGGCAATCCGGCCGCGCTGGCGACGGTTTGATAATGCGGAGTCGGGCCGGGTGCGTCGGTTAGGTCCATAGCCAGCAGTCAGCACGAACCGTGCCATCCCTAACCAAGATCATGCCCGAACCGCCGCGCCTTTGTCGCGAGGTACCCGTCATTAACGCCGTTGGGCGGCAGGCGCAGCGGCTCGATCCCTAGCACCTCGATCCCGCAGGCCTGTAGGGCGGCGATCTTGGCCGGGTTGTTGGTCATCATCCGGATGCGCGGCAGTCCCAAATCGCGCAGGATCGTCGCCGCGATCAGGAAATTGCGCTCATCGGCATACCAGCCCAACGCCCGGTTGGCATCGAGTGTATCCAGGCCGCGATCCTGTAGTGCATAGGCCCGCAATTTGTTGGCCAGGCCAATGCCCCGGCCCTCCTGCGACAAGTACAGCACCACCCCGGCCCCGGCCGCGCCGATCCGTTCCAGCGCCAAACGCAACTGCGGCCCGCAATCGCAGCGTAGGCTACCCAGCAAGTCCCCCGTAAAACATTCCGAGTGCACGCGAACGAGCGGCGCAGGTGTGGACGCTGGGTCGCCAATCACGATCGCCAGATGCTCGATGCCTGCATCGGGGGAGCGGAAGGCGATGACCCGGGCGTCAGGCGCGCCGGCCAGCGGAACTGCGGCTTCCGCCACGCGGACCAGGGCACATGCCTCCGCATCGGCATGGGCGAGTACGGCACCGGCGCTGACAGCGAGCGTGTCTGCTTGACCCGGTCCCGCCCGGGCCGGGGCGAACAGGACGGCTGGCAGCACGCGGGCGAGTTTTACCAATGCCATGGCCGCCGGTGCCGCGGCCGGAATGGGTGCTGGCGTCAGCGGTTCAGCCAGGATTTGCGCCGCGGTCGGGTCTGCCACGCCATGCAGCGTGCCCGGCGTCAGCAGCGCCCCTGTTCGGAATGCCACGGGACCATCGGGGGCGGGCACGCCGGTGACTGCCGCCGCCCGCATCCCGGTAAGCAACAATACGGCCGGCCCGTCAGCAAGGCTGGCGAAACTGCGCAGCCCCTCCGCGCCTGCCGTCTCGGCTGCCAAAAGCACGGCTGTGCCATCGGCACTGGCCAGCAGCACGGCAGCGCCGCGGCGCAGCTCGCCCATTGCACGATGAACCGTGCGTAGCCGGGCCAGGACCGGGTCTGAGTCGGAAACGGGGGCGTTCATACGGGCCTTATGCCGGGCGTCGGCGTTGATTGCGAGCGCATTGCTTGAATGTGGTGCCGTCGCCGTAGGAAACTGTTATCCATTACTCACGTATTTGTGTGGAAGATCGCGCGGGCGATGGCCGGATCGGTGCGTTGCCAACGCAGTATTTAAATGCCGTGAACAAAAGTGGTGGGCTGAATGAGCGTTGAGCGTCCGATCCTACTTGTCGATGACGATGTGGCACTACGCCAAACGTTGGTCGAGCAGCTGCAAATCGATCGGGAATTCAGCGCGACGGAGGCCGGGACCATGGCCGATGCGCTGGCGCTGGTCGCCAAAGAAGGCTCACGCTACGACGCTATCATCCTGGATGTGGGCCTGCCGGATGGCGACGGCCGGGACCTATGCATACAGCTTCGCAAGCAAGGCCACCGCATGCCGATCATCATGCTGACGGGTTCCGATGATGAGGCCGATGTCGTGCGCGGCCTGGATTCCGGGGCCAATGACTATATCGCCAAGCCTTTCCGGCTGGCGGAGCTTCTAGCCCGGCTGCGCGCACAACTCCGCATCTTCGAAAATAGCGAGGACGCGGTCTTCACGATCGGGCCCTACGTGTTCCGCCCCAGTGCAAAGCTGTTGGAGGAAGTTGGCCGCAAGCGCCGCATCCGCCTGACTGAAAAAGAGGCGGCGATCTTGAAATTCCTCTATCGGTCCGGCACCCGCCCGGTCGCCCGCCAGATCTTGCTGAATGAGGTGTGGGGCTACAACGCGGCCGTCACGACCCACACGCTCGAAACGCATATCTACCGCCTTCGGCAGAAGATCGAGCCCGATCCCGGCAATGCCCGCCTGCTGGTGACCGAGGGCGGGGGCTACCGGCTGGACCCAATGGGTGCGACCGAAACCGTATGAACCGCCGCACCCTGCTTGTGGCCGGCGCCGTCGCGGCGGCGCGGCCCGTTTGGGGGCAAACACCGGAGGCGTCGGCGATCCGGCTAAGCCATGGCTATGGTATCCTCTATCTGCCGTTGATGGTCATGCGCCATCGCAAGCTGCTGGAGGGGCAGTTGGCGAAGGCGGGGCTGGCACCGGCCGCGATCAGCTGGGTGGTGTTCGACGGCGGCAACGTTATCAACGACGCGATGCTCGCCGGCGCGCTCGATATCGCCGGCACGGGTGCACCCGGCTTTGTGACGTTGTGGGCGAAGGCACGCGGCGTGCCCCGGGCGGAAGTTGTGGGCGTTAGTGGGTTGAGTACGTGCGCCCTCAGTCTTAACGTCAATCGCGACCACCTGAAGTCGCTGGCGGATTTCGGTCCGGATGACAAAATCGCCTTGCCGGGCATCAAAACCTCGTTGGCCGCAGTCGTGCTGCAGATGTTGGTCGCGGCCAAGTTTGGGGCGGAAAACTACGCGAAACTCGACCCCTTTACCGTTGGTCTGCCGCATCCGGAGGCGTACGGCGCGCTGCTGTCCGGGCGCACAGAGATTGCCGCCCACTTCGCGTCGCCGCCCTATTCGATCCTGGAGCTGAAATCGCCGCGCAT
>JAYVTX010000020.1:0-5033 GCA_043788425.1 Rhodospirillales bacterium | reverse complement strand
GGCAGCCAGCGCGCCTTTTGCGCCGGCGTGCCAAACAGCGTGATCGCGCCCGTGCCAAGCCCCTGCATGGCGAAGGCAAAATCCATCAGCCCCGCATGCCGGCCCATAATGTCGCGCAGCAGGCACAGGCTACGCACGTCCATGGCTCCGCCATCAGGCACGGCGATGTCCAGCAACGCCGCCGCGCCCATGCCCGCCACCATGCGCCGGCACGTCCCGTCTACGTCATGCTCGTCGGCCAGATGCGCATGGTCCGCCGCCCAGGCCTCCACCCGCGCCGCCAGCACCCGGTGCCGCGGCTCGAAGAATGGCCAGTCGAGGTAGCTGCGGTCGGTCATGACCCCCCCACTGTCACGAACCCTCGAAGACTGGCTTACGCTTGGCGGCAAACGCCTCATACGCGCGGCGGAAATCGCCGGTGGCCATGCACAGCGCCTGGGCCTGCGCCTCCGCCTCGATCGCCTGTTCGATGCCCATCGACCATTCCTGGTGCAGCATGCGCTTGGTCATCGCATGCGCGAAAGTGGGGCCGTCCGCCAACGACTGCGCCAGGGCCCGCGCGTCCGCCAGCACGGCGTCCGGCTCGCATAGGCGGTTGAAGAAGCCCCACCGCTCCGCCTCCGCCCCATCCATGCTGCGCCCGGTGAATAGCAGCTCACTGGCCCGCCCCTGCCCGATCAGCCGCGGCAGGATCGCGCACGCCCCCATGTCGCACCCGGCCAGGCCGACGCGGGTGAATAGGAACGCGATCCGCGAGCGCGCGGTGCCCAGGCGCAGGTCGCTCGCCATCGCCAGGATCGCGCCGGCACCCGCACACACGCCATCGATGGCCGCTACGATCGGCGCCGGGCACGCGCGCATCGCCAAAACCAAGTCACCCGTCATCCGCGTAAATCGCAGCAGCCCCGGCACGTCCATGGTTGTCAGCGGCCCAATGATCTCATGCACGTCGCCGCCCGAGCAGAAATTGCCCCCCGCGCCGGTTAGCACGATGGCGCGGACATCGTCGGTCAGTCCGCGGAACCAGTCGCGAAGGGCCGCATAACTCTCAAACGTCAGTGGATTTTTGCGTTCGGGCCGGTCCAGCGTCACCACCGCCACCCGGCCGTCCACATTGATCTGGTACGTCATGCCGCCTGCACCGATCGCTTGACCCGGCCCAACGCGGCCATCAGCGCGGGCATGTCGCCCGGCGGCAAATCCTGAAACAGCGCCGCCACCCACTCCCCATGCGCGGCGGCCATGGTGGCAAAGCGGCGGCGGCCGGCCGGCGTCAGGCACACAGTCGTGGTGCGCCGGTCGGTCGGATGTGGCGTACGCTCCACCTCACCAGCTACGACCAGGCGGTCGATCAGGCCGGTCACGTTGCCGTTGCTGACCATCATGCGGCGCGATAATTCGCCCAGCGTCATGCCGGCCGGTGCCCGTTGCAGCTGCGCCATCAGGTCGAACCGCGGCAGCGTCACGCCGAACTGGGTGCGCAGGCGGCGACGTATGGTGGCCTCGATCATCGTCGTGCAGGTTAGTAGCCGCAGCCACAGGCGCAGCTCGTCCTTGTGACCAGCACCCTCGGCAGCAAGCGTTTCGCGGTCCAGGATCACGTTCACGGCGTCACCTCGCCACCCGCTACGGCCAGGGCTTGCCCGGTCATGGCCGGGTTGCGCACCAGGAACAGGACGGCGTCCGCCACCTCGTCAGGTTGAACCAGCCGTCCCGTCGGGCTGCTGCGGGCGTAGCTGGCGCGGATGTCGTCTACGCTGCGGCCCGTACGTTCGGCGACGGCGGTGGCGCTGCGGGTGACCAGGTCGGTATCGGTGTAGCCGGGGCAGACGGCATTGACGGTCACGCCGGATCGCGCGGCCTCGATCGCTAATGCGCGTGTCAGGCCCACCACGCCGTGCTTGGCCGCGCAATAGGCGCTTACATAGGGGTAGCCGACGATGCCGGCGGTGCTGGCTATGCTTACAATCCGGCCGCCGCCCCGCGCCATCATGCCGGGCATTACGGCGTGGCAGGCGTCAAACACGGCCGTAAGGTTCAATGCGATCGACCGGTCCCACTGCGCCGCCTCAATGCTGGCTAGCTTACCCGTTTCGGCACCGCCAGCATTGTTCACCAGGACGCCCCACTCCCGATCGGCCAGCGCCGCCCGCAACGCCACCCGGTCCGTCACGTCTACCGTCTGTGCCGCCGATGCATCGCCAGCGGCCACCGCAAGGTCCAGCGCCGCCCGGTCACGCCCCAGGATCGTGACCACGGCGCCCGCAAGCGTCAACGCCCGCGCGATGGCCCGCCCAATGCCGCGGCCGCCCCCCGTCACCACCGCCCGCTGGCCCGCGACCGCCCATTCCATTCCATACTGGACCATTGCGGCCAAACTATTTCAAGCTTAAACTATTTTCCACTGTACGGGGGCTCCGATGCGCATTGCCATTCTGGGTGGCGGACCCGCCGGGCTGTATTTTGCCATCCTCGCCAAGCGCCAGTGGCCCGGCCACCAGATCACTGTTTATGAGCGCAACCAGGCGGATGACACGTTCGGCTTCGGCGTTGTGTTCAGCGATCAGACTCTGGAAACGTTCGAGCGTTACGACCCCCCCAGCCATGCCGCGATCGTCAAAAGCTTCGCATACTGGCAGGACGTCGAGGTCCGGTTCAAGGGTGCCACCCACCGCATCGGCGGCAACGGCTTTTGCGGCTGTGCCCGGCGCACGCTGCTGATGCTGCTGCAGGACCGTGCCCGGGCGCTGGGTGTCATCATGGAGTTTCGGCGCGAAATCTCGAACATTTCCGAATTTGACGCGGACCTGATCATCGCGGCCGACGGCATCAACTCGATGGTTCGCGCCCAATTTGCCGAGCACTTCCAACCAACCGTTGACATGCGGCCCAACAAATTTGCCTGGATGGGCAGCACCAAATCGCTAGACGCGTTCACCTTCAGCTTCCGCCAAACGGAGTGGGGCATCTTCGTCGCCCATGCCTACCAATACGAACCCGGCCGCAGCACGTGGGTCATGGAAACCGACCCGGCCACCTGGGCCCGCGCCGGCCTGGACCGAATGAATGAGGATGCGAGCGCACGATTCCTCGAAGGGGTTTTTGCCCAGGACCTCGATGGCCATCCGCTGATCACCAACCGCAGCACCTGGCGCAGCTTTCCCATGATCCGCACGGCGCAATACGCGATGGGCAACGTGGTGCTGCTCGGCGATGCGAAGGCGACGGCCCATTTTTCAATCGGCAGCGGCACAAAGCTCGCGATGGAAGACGCCATTGCCTTGTATGAGGCGTTCCGCGTTGACGCGGACAAACATGGTCGCGCGCATGCGGACGTGCCCACCGCGCTGGCCGCATTCGACCGCAACCGGCGGGAGGAGGTGGAGCGCACCCAGCACGCGGCCGACGTGTCGCTGGTGTGGTTCGAGCATTTGGAGCGGTTCGCCCACATGGATGCGACGCAATTCGCATTTGGCCTCATGACTAGGTCGCGCTCCATCACCTACGACAACCTTCGGCTGCGCGCGCCCGAGTTTGTGGATGAGACGGACCGGATGGTGCAGGCGCAGGTGACAGCCGCCGGGTTGGTGCCGGTGGCCGGACCGCCGATGTTCCAACCCTTCCGCCTACGCGGCATGACGCTGGCCAACCGGGTCGTGGTGTCGCCGATGTGCCTGTACTCGGCCACCGATGGCGTGCCGGATGATTGGCACTTGGCGCATTATGGCGCGCGGGCGCTGGGTGGGGCCGGGCTGGTATTTACGGAAATGACGGACGTCTCGGCCGACGCGCGCATCAGCCCGGGGTGCGCCGGCCTGTGGAATGAGGAGCAGGAGGCGGCATGGGCCCGCATCGTGCGCTTCGTGCACGCCCGCAGCGCGGCGCGGTTTGCGATCCAGTTGGGCCATGCGGGGCGCAAGGGTGCTACGCGCCTGATGTGGGACGGCATGGACCAGCCCCTGCCGGCAGGTGCCTGGGACCTGGTCGCACCATCACCCCTGCCGTACTACCCGGACAGCCAGGTGCCGCGCGCCATGACCCGCGCCGACATGGACCGCGTGCGGGACGATTTCGTCGCCGCCACCCACCGCGCCGCACGGGCCGGGTTCGACATGCTGGAACTGCATGCGGCCCATGGCTATCTGCTCGCCACCTTTCTGTCGCCGCTGACCAACCACCGTGACGACTCCTTTGGCAGCTCCCTGGAAAACCGGCTGCGCTTCCCGCTGGAAGTGTACGCTGCCATCCGCGCCGTGTGGCCCGCCGAACGCCCGACCAGCGTTCGCATCAGCGCCCATGATTGGGCGGAGGGCGGGATCACCAGCGCAGACGCCGTGGCCATCGCCAAAGCCTTTGCAAACGCCGGCGCGGACCTGATCGACGTATCATCCGGCCAAACGGTAGCCGACGCGCGCGCCGTGTATGGCCGCATGTACCAGGTACCGTTCAGCGATCAGATCCGGAACGAGGCCGGGTTGGCCACGCTGTGTGTTGGCAACATTGTCAGTGCCGATCAGGTCAACACCATCATCGCCGCCGGCCGGGCGGACCTGGTGGCGCTCGGCCGGCCGCATCTGGCCAACCCGAATTTTACCCTTCAGGCCGCGGCGCGTTACGGGGTGCGCCTGCCGACCAACCCGCCACAATACCAGCCGGGTGCGGCCCAACTCTACACCCTGGAACAACGCGCGGCGCAGGAACTCGATGAGCTACGGCGTAGGGCGCGGCCGAAAGCAGTAGCGATCCCGACCCGGCAGGACGCCGCGTAATCGGGCCCATGCGGGCACTCTACTATGCGGAAGACCCACAACGCTGATGCCGCCGCAGGTGATGCGTTCCAACGCCGCTTCATCCTGATTATCGCGCCCACCCAGCCGGCGTAATTACTGCAGGAAACAAGGGCCCGACCCTGCTGCAGCCGTCCGGCGGCGGCGTTCTAGAGCAGAAACTGTCCGATCTGAATCATTTGGGATTCCCCGACGCGGGTAAGGTGTCATTCACCATTTAGGCTGGGCGGGAGGCCAGCATGCATG
>JAYVTX010000019.1:0-4019 GCA_043788425.1 Rhodospirillales bacterium | reverse complement strand
TTGCATTGTCGATCGTGCAGTTTCCGATTGTCTGGGCCGCCGTCGCGGTCGTTGCAGCCGGTGGTGCGCCGTGGGCGTGGGCGGTGTTTGCGGCAGCACGGTCCGTGCGGGCGGCGTTGGCCTGCACCATGGACCGGGCACTGGGGGTAGTGTCGCATCCGCTCGCCCTCTGGTGGATGCCCGCGCGCGACCTCATGTCGGTCGCAGTGATTACGGCCAGCTATCGAACCAATCGCGTGGCGTGGCGTGGGCGGACATTACGGGCCATTCCGCCGCCCCGTGTTATGCAAACCCTTGCTGCCAATGCGGGCTATGTCCCAGGGATGACGCCACCATGATGAAGACCTTATTTTTGCAGCCCCCTTCCTTTGGCGGGTTCGATGGCGGCGCCGGGTCGCGATACCAGGCAAAGCGAGAGATCAAGTCGTTTTGGTACCCGACCTGGCTTGCGCAGCCAGCGGCGCTGGTGCCGGGATCGAAGCTGATCGACGCGCCCCCAGCAAACCTCGGCATGGAACCCGTCCTGGCCGCCGCCCGGGAGCACGAGCTGTGCGTGATCCACACCAGCACGCCGTCATTCGCCTCCGACGTGAAGGTCGCTGCGGCAATGAAGGACGCGAACCCGGCGCTGAAGATCGGCTTTGTGGGCGCCAAGGTCGCGGTCCAGCCCGGTGAAAGCCTACAGCAGGGTGCGCCGATCGACTGGGTGGCGCGGAACGAGTTCGACTTTACCTGCCTGGAAGTGGCAGAGGGCCGCGATCTATCCAGCATCGACGGCATCAGCTACCGCGACAGCAACGGCCGCTTACAGCACAACAAGGACCGTGCGATCCTGCAAAACATGGACGATCTGCCGTTTGTGACAGACGTGTATAAGCGGGACCTCAAGATCGAAGACTACTTCATCGGCTACCTAATGCACCCGTATATTTCGATCTATACCGGTCGCGGTTGCAAATCCCGCTGCACGTTCTGCCTATGGCCGCAAACGGTTGGTGGCCACACCTACCGCGTCCGCAGTCCGGGTCATGTCGCGGCCGAGATAAAACAGGCCATGCGCGACTTCCCGCAGGTGCGCGAGTTCTTCTTCGACGACGACACGTTCACCGACAACCTGCCGCGGGCCGAGGCGATTGCGATCGAGTTGGGTAAGCTCGGCGTCACCTGGTCCTGCAATGCCAAGGCGAACGTGCCGCGGTCAACCCTGAAGGTCATGAAGGATAACGGCCTGCGGTTGCTACTGGTAGGCTACGAGAGCGGCAACCAGCAGATCCTGCATAATATCAAAAAGGGCCTGCTGATCGACGTGGCCAAGAAGTTCACCAAGGATTGCCACGAGCTGGGCATCAAGATCCACGGCACCTTCATCCTCGGCCTGCCTGGGGAAACAAAGGAGACGATCGAGGAGACGATCAAGTACGCGGTTGAGATCAATCCGCACACGATGCAGGTCTCCTTGGCGGCTCCGTATCCCGGAACATTCCTGTATGACCAGGCTGTGGAGAACGGATGGCTCGACGCCGACCATGCCGAGCTGATCGATGAACGGGGCGTGCAGATTGCCCCCCTGCACTACCCGCATCTGTCGCACACCGAGATTTTCAACAATGTCGAGGCGTTCTATCGCCGGTTCTATTTCCGCGGGCCGAAGATCGCCTCGATCGTGGGGGAGATGGTCCGCAGCCCGCAGATGATGAAGCGGCGCCTGCGGGAAGGTGTGGAGTTCTTCGCGTTTCTGCGGGAGCGTAGCAAAGCCGCCTAACTCCCTTGCGCCAGCTGATCATCACCGCCGACGATTTTGGCCTGTCGGAGGTGGTGAACGAGGGTGTGGAGCGTGCCCATCGGGAGGGTATCCTCAACACTACCAGTCTGATGGTGGCCGGGCCCGCCGCGGCCGATGCGGTGCGCCGGGCACGCACAATGCCCGATCTGCGCGTGGGCCTGCATGTTGTGGTGGTGGAGGGCCGGGCGGCGTTGCCGGGTGCGTGTCCTCTACTGGTCGACCATACCGGCTGGTTTCCCAGCGACCCGCTACGTGTCGGCCTGCATTACGCCGCTAGCGGCCGGGCCCGCCGCCAGTTGCGGGCCGAAATCGCGGCGCAATTCCGGGCCTTTCGCGGCACCGGCCTGCCGCTCGATCATGCCAATGCCCATAAGCACATGCATCTGCACCCCGCCGTTGGCCGGATGATCATTGAGGTCGGGGCAGAGTTTGCGTTGCGTGCAATGCGCGTGCCGTCGGAGCCGCTTGACGTGCTGCGCGCCTGCGGTGACCAGCCTGGGCGGGGCGCGCAGGCGCTTAACCGCTGGACCCGGATCCTGCGGCGTCAGACCGTGCGTGCCGGACTGCGGGTAAACGACCACGTGTTCGGAATCGCCTGGTCCGGCCACATGGTTACGAACCGGCTACTGACACTCGCCCCGCATCTGCCGGACGGGCTGACCGAAATATATTTCCATCCCGCCGCCGGCCGGGATAACCGGTTGGACACGTACATGCCGGATTACGAGCATGAGGCGGAGCTGGCGGCGCTAATCAGTCCGCAGGTGCGGCAGGCACTGATTGCAGCTGGTGCGGTGCCAGCCACATTCACATAACGGGTTGATCGATAGGCTTCTGGCGGCCATCTAGCTGGTGACAGGGGAATGAACCATGGAACATGCAACACTGGGCGGCGGGTGCTTTTGGTGCCTGGAGCCGATTTTTCTAGCACTCCGGGGCGTACAGTCCAGCGTGTCAGGCTACGCTGGCGGGCACATCGCCAACCCAACCTATGACCAGGTCTGTGGCAAGCGCACGGGCCATGCGGAAGTCGTTGAACTGACGTTCGACCCGGCGCAAATCGCCTATGCCGACATCCTCCGCGTGTTCTTCACGCTCCATGACCCAACCACGCCCGATCAGCAGGGTGCCGACATTGGCCCGCAATACCGCAGCATCATCTTGACCCACGGCGATGTCCAGGCCGAGACCGCCCGCAAAGTTCTGGCGGAGATCGACGCAACCAAGGTCTGGCCCCGCCCGATCGTGACCCAGATCGTGCCGTTGGAGAAGTTCTGGCGGGCGGAGGACGAGCACCAGGACTACTTTGCCCGCAACCCGTGGTCCGGCTACTGCCGCGCCGTCATCACGCCGAAAGTTGCCAAACTTCGCAAGCTGTTTCAGGACCGGCTGAAGGCGTAGGCCGCGTGAAGCAGCATTTAGCCCAGGCCTATCGCAACCTGGGGCATTCGCTGATCCATGGGACGGCCGGCAACATCAGCGTACGTACGCCAACCGGCATGCTGATCAGCCCGACACGCACGACATGCGACCGGATCATGGCCGACGCAGTCATTGCAACCGGGCTCGATCATCCCGAACCTGGGGTTAGTAGCGAGTGGGCGTTGCATGCAGCGATCTACCGGGCGCGCACGGATCTGGGCGCCGTCGTCCACACGCATTCAGACCATTGCACCGCGCTCGCCTGCATGAACCTACCGCTGCCGCCGTTTCATTATATGGTGCTAACCTTTGGCGGTGATGACGTGCGCTGCGCTCCCTACACCGTGTTTGGCACGCCAGAACTCGCAACGCTGGCCGTCGCTGCGATGGACGGACGGAGCGCCTGCTTGCTGGCCAATCACGGCATGATCGCGGCCGGTCCGGATTTGGATACGGCAGTGGCGGCGGCGCATTTGCTGGAACAGCTTGCCCGGCAATATCTGCTCACCCTGGCGGCCGGCGCACCCAGGGTATTGTCCCAACAGGAGTGTAGTGAGGCACGGGAGCGTTTTCGGTCCTATTAAGGGCACTGCACGTCGGAGCGCGCGCCGACTAGGTCGCTTACTGGTAGGCAGCGTGGTTTAGCGTCTGGCCCAGAGCACGTTTCGACCGATCGGGATCGATCGTTCGAAAGGTCGTGCTCTAAAAATTTATATTCTAGAGCAGAAACTGTCCGATCTGAATCATTTGGGATTCCCCGACGCGGGTAAGGTGTCATTCACCATTTAGGCTGGGCGGGAGGCCAGCATGCATG
>JAYVTX010000018.1:0-7305 GCA_043788425.1 Rhodospirillales bacterium | reverse complement strand
TGCTCCGCCCCCAGCCGGTTGCTCAGCCGGTCCACCAGCGCCGAGACGTCTGCGGTTTCGTGCGCGCCGCGTTGCACCCAGCGCAGTGGCTCGGCGAGGGGGGCGATCAGGCGCATCGCCTCGATCCCTAGGCCGGGGTCGATCGTGTCCAGGCGTTCGAGCAGCAGCCGGGCCAAATGCGGCGCGTCGCGGCTGGGGCGGGCAGTGCCGATGCGTAGGGCCTGCACCGCGCCATCGACGCGTTCGAACAGCAGATCCAGCCGGCGCGCGCCCTGGCCCGCCTGTTCCATGCGGGTACATAGCGGTTCCAGCAAATGGGTGATCGCGGTGCCCAGCGCCTCCGCTGTCAAAAGCGGTTCGACGAAGCATAGGCGGTGCTGCAGCGTCTCGGCCGGGACGATGGGGACGATCGGCTCCGGCGTCGCACCCGTGGCCTGGTCCAGCCGGCGGCACACGTCCGGACCCAGCCGGCGCGACAGGGGGGCGCGGGGGACACGCAGCAGCGCGCCGATGGTGTCGAAGCCCAGCCGGCGTAAGGTGGCGACAGCGCCGGCATGGAGACGCAGCGCGCGGGTTGGCAATCGGTCCAGCGCCGCCCGGTGTTCGCCCGGTGGCACCACGCACGTCGCCCCATGCCGGGCCAGCGAGTGGGCCGCCCCTGGCGTATCGGCCAGCGCCAGCCGGGCATGCAGGCCCATGGTCGTGAGGTCCGCGGCCAGGGCGTCTAGCATCGGTGCCTCGCCGCCTGACAAATGCGCGCAGCCGGTTACGTCCAGCCACAGCCCGTCCGCGCCATCGGTCGCCGTCAGCGGTGTGACGCGATGGCACCAGGTTGCCAGGCGTACGAGGGCCGCCTGCTCGGCGTCCGGATCCGCCTCGATCACCACCAGGCCCGGGGCCAGCGCCGTCGCGTGGGCGAGTGCCATGCCGGCACACAGGCCGAGTGCCTGCGCGGCCGGGTTCACGCCCGCTACGACCCGGCGGCGGCCGTCATGGAACGCGGTTACGGCCGCCGCATCAGGCAGCGTGCTGTTCTGTATGCCGTTCTGGGCATTGGGCAGCCGATCTGTCGCCCAATGCGGAAACCATATTGAGATGACCCGTCGCATCACACGCCTCCACCACCCACGACCCCGTCCGTCCGCCCCGGCTGCGCTGCAAATCCAGCTGCCACCGTCCCCGTCCCACGCCCGGAATGTCCGGCGCGTCCGGTATGGGCGCGGCCGATGGCAGGGCCGTGACGCGCCACCGGGTCAGCGCGGCCGTTACCTCGGCCGTGGTGCTGGCAGGGGCGGCCACCCGCGGGCGGCGTAGCGCGATACCGATCGTGCCGGTGCTTTCGGCCGCCAGTTGCACGCGGCGCGACGCGGTCATTGACAGGCGGCCCGACAGTTCGGCCACCACGCCCGCAAGGCCGCCATGGCGTAACCCCTCCTCCATCACCAGCAGCGTGCTGCCCTTGGCATAGGCATAAATGACTCGGTCCGGATGAAGCCCGGCGCCGGCCAGGCCGGGGGCGAAGGCGTCATCCTGCTCCAGCACCCACAGTACCGGGCCGGGTCGGCGGGCTACGATCCCGGCCGCAAACAGCCCGGCCGCCGCGCCGTGTGCCCCGTCCGTCACCTCATGCAGGCCCGCTGCCAGCCCTGCATGGCCCAGCGCCGCATCCACCAGGGCCAGGCCGAACGGCAGGGCGTCATGCGTCGCCACCGGCCGCTCGATCCGCGCGATGGCGGTGCGAAGCTGGTATAACAAGGCCGGGTCGGGGGTGGCACGGTGTGCCGTAGACTGTCCCATGGCAGCGGTTAAATGCTCCTATTCGCCTCGCGTGTTCGTAATTTGTTCCTATCGTTGAATAGCGTCAATGGCAGTCTGGGGGTTGTTGGGGCAGTTGGGTTCGCGTCACGAATCAGCTCAAGCGAACAAGCGACTGGAATCACCACGGACCAGGTAATCATCCACGGCGAAAAACTTTTTGTGTTCTTGACGCGTTACCCCGGCTCACCGAAGGAGGACAACACTATGAACAACATCATCTATATCGTCGGTCTCGTCGTGGTTGTGGGCGCGATCCTAGCCTTTTTCGGCCTACGCTAACGATAGGGCCTGCCGGGCGATCTCGGCCTCTTCATCGGCCGAGATCACCCAAACGGCTGGACCGATACGCGCCAGGCCCATGGATCGCACATAGGAAACATTGCGAGCGACGTTGTTAAGCCCGCGCGTTCAACGCCCGGCGGGTGGCATAGAGTTGGTCCACAAGATGCAGCACCACTGGCATACTGGTTTCGTCCAGACCCAGATCGGCCTGCAATTCGGTAATCAGCCGTAACCGCGCCACGTCGATCGCCGTGAATTGCCAGTGGCCCGGCTGACCGTCCGGCCGCACCCAATCGAGCGAGATCCAGTGTTCGACCTGCACCAGGTCAATCCCAGCCAGGTAAACCGGCAGCGCATCTAGCGGTACGGGGTCTGTCATGGCGGGGTCCAACCGGTCAGGAAGTCACGCAGCGGGTCGTCAATAGTGCCGATCGTGATGCGGATGGTGGCAATCAAATCCCCGGCCGGGCTGGTGCCGATGGCGGGAATACCCTTACCCCGCAAACGCAGCCGCGCCCCACTATCCGAACCCGGCGGCACGGCCATCGTAACTGCCCCTGTAAGGGTCGGCACTGTTACCCGTGCGCCCAAAATTGCATCCCGGAAATGCACGGATAGATCGAGCAGAATGTCCGAACCCTCGCGCCGGAACTGCGGATGGGTACCCACCTGGATTTCAATCAGCGCATCGCCAGGCGGGGTGCCGGCACCCCCCTTGCCCCGCAGCCGCAGGGTCTGCCCAGCCTCCGTCCCCGGCGGAATCGTAACGTCGATCGTGCCGCCATCAGGTAGATTGAGGCGCTGTGGCCCGCCCTGCGCTGCGTCGGTGAAACCGACCATCAGGTTGTAGCGGTGGTCCCGCCCGCGCACCGGCCCGCCTCTGCCACCTGGTGCCCCCGGGGAGCCAGGCCGAGCACCGTTGCGGAACAGGCCGGATAGAATGTCGTTCAGCTCATCATCGCTGAACATCCCCCCGCCATAGCGTGCGCCGGCGGCCGTATCGGCGTGCGTTCGATAGCCGCCGCGCGCCTGCTCCTGGCCGGTGCCGTCGATTTCACCCCGGTCGAAACGCGCACGCTTATCCGTGTCGGACAGCAGATCATGGGCGTTGGCGGCCGCCTTGAACCGCTCCTCCGCCTTTTTATCATCGGGGTTCAGGTCGGGGTGGCTCGTTTTTGCGACCTTGAGGAACGCCGCGCGGATCTGCTTTTCCGTGGCGTCCCGGGCGACGCCTAGGACCTTATAGGGATCGTCCGCCATCATGCCTCATGTTTGAACTGGTGTATTCCATCATGACGGCCATTTCGGCGTTGGCAGACAGGTGCACGGTGCCGTCTTCGATCCCGGCAATCAGGCTGGTCGGGATCGTATGGTGCTTGGCGTCGCTGCTGTCCATCTTGGTCAGCTTGATGAAGCCGTCCTGCACGTGACCGACCGTGTCGACATGGACGCTTGCGGCACCGGCAACGCGAGCGTAACGCCGCTTACGCCATCAGCGTTCGCCGCGCGACCGCCTTTGCAAAATCCTGCGTGCTGGCCGTGCCGCCTAAATCGCCTGTTCGGACCTGGTCCACGTTCAGCGTTGCGTCGATCGCCTGCCGCAACCGTGTCGCGAGGTCCACGCGGCCCACATGGTCCAGCATCAGCCCGGCCACCAGCATCAGCGCCGTCGGGTTCGCAATCCTCCGCCCGGCAATGTCGGGAGCCGAGCCATGCACCGCCTCAAATATTGCCGCTTTTGCGCCGATATTGGCACCCGGGGCTGCCCCCAGCCCGCCAACCAGGCCCGCGATCAAATCAGATAGGATGTCGCCAAACAGGTTGGTGGTGACGATCACGTCGAACTGCCACGGGTTCAGCACCAGTTGCATTGCGCAGGCGTCGACGATCCGGTCGTCGAACTCGACCCGGCCCGCGTACTCGGCCGCCACCTGCTGCGCGGTTTCCAGGAACACGCCGGTCAGCGCCTTCAGCACGTTCGCTTTGTGGACGATTATTACTTTTTTCCGCCCCAGCCTTACCGCGTATTCGAACGCGAACCGGGCGATGCGGCGGCTGCCGTCGCGGGTGTTCACGCCCGATGAGATCGCAACCGCGTGCGGGTCGTCGCCCACGGGAATGTAATGCTCGAACGCGACGTAAAGGCCCTCGAGGTTCTCGCGCACCATGATCAGGTCGATGTTGTCGTACCGCCCGCCGGGCACGAGCGTTTGGGCGGGGCGGAGGTTGGCATAGAGCTAGAATTCCTCACGCAGCCGAACGTTGACCGACCGGAAGCCGCCCCCGACGGGGGTCGTGAGCGGCCCCTTAAGCGCCAGCTGCGTGCTGTGGATGCTGGCGAGCGTTGCGGCTGGCAGTGGGTCGCCACCGGCCCCGATGCCTGCCATGCTGGCCTGCTGCACATCCCAGACAAAGGGCGCGCCCAGGGCGCTCAGCACGTGGCAGGTCGCGTCTGTCACCTCCGGCCCGATGCCGTCGCCGGGGATTAGGGTCGCTGGGATAGGCGTCATTCGGGGTTGCTCCGTGGCCGGGCCGGGTGCGACGTTTGGGTATGAACGAGCCCGTCCGTAACACCATCCCGCCGGCTGTGACCATTCGCGATGTGGAGCAGGCGGCGGTGCGGATTGCCGGGCGGGTGCGACGGACGCCGATGCTGCGCGCCGGGCCCGTGCGGACGCACTCGGCGGCGGCGGGGCTGTGGTTTAAACTGGAGAACCTGCAGGTCACCGGGTCGTTCAAGGCGCGGGGTGCCTGCAATGCCATGGCGGCGCTGGACCCGGCGGAGCTGGCGCGGGGTGTCGTCACGGCGTCGGGCGGCAATCACGGGCTGGCCGTGGCCTATGCAGCGGGCGCGGCGCGGGTGCCGGCCACGGTGTACGTGCCGGCCAGCGTGCCGTTGGCCAAACGCGAGAAACTCGCGGCGTGGGGTGCGACGGTGATCGAGGCCGGGGCGGTGTGGGACGACGCCTATGCCACCGCCAGCGCGCACGCGACAGCAGACGGTTCGCGGCCGATACACCCGTTTGCGGACCCGGCCGTGATCGCCGGGCAGGGGACGCTGGCGCTGGAGGCGTTGGACGACGTGCCCGGTATCGACACGATGCTGGTGGCGATCGGCGGCGGCGGGTTGATATCGGGCGTGGCGATCGCGGCGCGTGCCCGGCGACCGGGGTTGCGGGTGGTGGGGGTGGAGCCGGTAGGGGCGGCGACGCTGCATGACAGCCTGGCGGCCGGCCAGCCGGTGGTGCTGGACCGGATTGCGACCGAGGCGGGGACGCTGGCACCGCGGAGTACGGATGCGCTCAATTTCGGGATTGTGCAGGCGCTGGTGGACCGGGTGGTGCTGGTGACCGATGCGGAAATGCGGGAGGCAGCGCGGTGGTTGTGGTTTGAGCATGGGGTGGCGACGGAGTTGGCGGGGGCCGCCTCGGTAGCGGCCGTGCTGACGGGACGGTATGTGGCGCGGCCGGGGGAGGTGGTTTGTGCGGTTATTTGTGGGTCGGGGGTGGATGGGTTTTGACCTGTTGGTCCGCCCGAGATCAGGCTGCCGAAAGCCGTTTCATCGTATTGACAGCTGTTTGAAGCTCGACCGCCAATGCCGACGGGTACAGGCGCGTGAACGCATCGGAAAGCGTCCCATAGTACCACAGAGTGCCCTCCCTTCCGGCCTTGAACCGGTCGAAGACGACCAGTCCGTGCGTGCGGACGTCAGTACAGATAGCGCGGGCGTTGTGGACTTTGTCAGCGAGGGAGACGAGCAGGACATCTGTGGCAGCGTCGTCCAGGTGTCGGATATACGCCTCCTTTCGCTCGCGCCACGGCGGCTTCGGAAAAGTGTCTGCATCGGTGCAACCCAATACAATGTTCACAACCTTTTCGCCGAACCGATTGCGAATGATCGGCTCTAGCTCCGCGCCTTGGTCCTCGACTGCATCGTGGAGCATGGCCGCGATCGCCTGTTCTTCGTCGCCGCCGTGCTCAAGCACAAGGCTTGCGACACCGAGCAGGTGACTGCCATAGGGTATATTGGTCCCCTTCCGCCTCTGTGTCGCGTGGATGGATAGTGCGAACCTCACGCCATCCGCCAAGCGCTCCCAGCCCTGCGCTTCGCTCTGCCCGCGCCCGTCGCTGTTGGTTTTTGTGCTTGGATCCGTAGGCATCAGCCAGCTCCGATCGTGTGTATCTTAGTGTCTGACGGCAACTTCGTTGAAGGTGCCGAACCAAAGACTAGCAGCTTCGGTCAATACAGCTTTGGTCCAGGTTATAACTTCGGTGAGGCGTCACCCATCCTCCAAATGCAACAGCATAGAAACAGCCAGCATCAACCCAGCCCCCGCCGGCGCCCACGCCGCCAACTCCGCCGGTAACGCCCCCGATTGGCCAAACTCCGCCGCCACCTTGCTAACCACAAACAGCGCGAACCCTGCCGCCACGCCGCTGCCGATCATCTGCGCCACGCCGCCGCGCCGGGTCGCGCGCATGCTGAACCCGGCGGCGACCAGCACCATCGTGCCGGCCAGTAGGGGCAGCGCCAGCAGCTCCTGCAGATGAAGCCGATGCCGAATGGCCGAGAAGCCGGACCGCTCCAGCAGCCCGATAAACCCCGGCAGCGTCCACACGCTAAGTGTATCTGGCGACGCAAAGCTGTCCTGGACCCGGCTGACGGTCAGCGTTGTGGGCAATGTCAGTTCGCCCACCGGCTCCGGCAGCCGGTCCGGGCGGATCTGCCGGGCGTCCGTAAAGTGCCATTCGCCGTCGCCCAGCGTCGCGGTCTTACTCTCAATCCGCAGCAGCAGGCGGTCTTGGCTATCCAGACGAAAGACGCTGACCCCCTGTGCCACCAGCGCCTGGTTCCGCAGCGTAACGCCCCGGCCATGCAGGATCATGACGCCCTGCGGGTCGATCGCGCGATCGGCCTGCCGCAACCACAACTGGCCGCCGGCCAACGCCATCGGGCCGCCGCTGGTACGCAAATAGGTGTTGTCCAACACCTCCGCCCGGGCCAGCATCGCCGACGATAGGGGGCTGATGATGCCAGTCGCGATCACGCCCAGCAGCACGGCGCATCCGACGGGTGCGGCCAGAAACCCCCAGGCCGACACGCCGGACGCGCGGGCGACAATCAGCTCCGACGAGCGGGTTAACCGCCAGAATGCGACGATGCCGCCCAACAGGACGGCGAATGGCAGGATCTGCATGGTCACA
>JAYVTX010000017.1:0-2853 GCA_043788425.1 Rhodospirillales bacterium | reverse complement strand
CTTCGTAGCCACGTATCCAGAATTGGGTGCGCTGAACATCATGCGGCTATCGACGCCGCAGAGCGCGATCATGTCGGCGGTGATTTTCAATGCGCTGATCATCGTGGCGTTGGTGCCGCTGGCTTTGCGGGGCGTGAAGTTCCGCGCTGTCGGTGCCGCCGCGCTGCTGCAGCGTAACCTGCTGATCTACGGCGTTGGCGGCATCATTGCGCCGTTTGTCGGGATCAAGGCCATCGACATGATCCTGACCGCCTTGCACATCTTCGCCTGAAGGAGGGCAGACTCAAGTGATATCGCAAATTCGTCCTGTTATCGTTATGATTACCCTATTTACCCTGCTGACCGGCATCATCTTTCCGCTCGGCTTCGTCGGTCTTGGCAAGTTGGTGTTTCCGTATCAAGCAGGCGGGAGCTTGATCGAGCGGGACGGCAAGGTGGTTGGCTCGGCGCTGATCGGCCAGGTGTTCACCTCGGATAAATATTTCCAAGGTCGGCCGTCGGCGTTGTCTGGACCCGATCCAAAAGATTCGACCAAGACGGTGGGGACGCCGTATGACGCCAGCGAGTCCGGTGCGTCCAATCTGGGGCCAACCAGCAAGGCGCTGCTGGACCGGGTGAACGGCGACCTGGCCAAGGCCGGTGCCAAGCCGGTCCCCGGCGACATGGTGACGAGTTCTGCGTCGGGCCTCGATCCGGACATCTCGCCGGAAAACGCTGCACGGCAGGTAGCGCGCGTTGCCAAGGCGCGCGGTGTGTCGGAGGACACTGTGCTGGCTCTGGTGGCCGCCCATACGGACGGGCCGGCGCTGGGGTTCGTGGGCATGCCGCATGTCAATGTGCTGGCACTAAATCTGGCGCTCGATGCGGCTCGTAAATAGGACCTAGCTGCCGGGCGGCACCGTCACGCACGATTGAGATTGGGCCGACAGTATGCCGCAAGCCGAAGCGGCATTCCCCGCGGATAAGCCCAGCAGGCGGGCGCGATACACGACGTGGCCGCCAAACGGGGTCGTAGCGCCGAGCACCGCCCTGGCACCGCCGAGTTGACGGGGCGCCAGCGAGCGGACGCTTTCGGCGGTCCGGCGTGCTTGATCCGGGTCGACGAAGGCGCCGACCTGGATGGCCCAGCGTCCGGTAGCCCCGTTATCGGCGGTCCAGCTGTTGGTGGTGTTGCTACTAATAGCCAAAGCGAGGCGTGACCGGATCTGGGGTTGGACGGATGTGTAAGCCTGCGGCTGGACGTATGTCCGAACAGGCGCCTGGGCCTGGGTAGGCTGCAGCAGGAATGCCGGCGGGAAGCTCGGCTGGGGGTCGGCCCGTTCCACCCGGACCGGTGCTGCGCGGCATGGGACGGTGGGATCGTACGCCGCATCGGGGTCCCGCCAGCACTGTGCCGTTATAGCGCGGCCAGTGGTCGCGTACGCCGGATCGGGCTGCGGCCTGGGCAAGGCAGGTATGGGTCGCGCCATGGCGACCTCCACCGGTGCTGGACGACAGGGCGCGGTCGGGTCGTAGGCCGCATCGGGGTCCCGCCAGCACTGCGCGGACGTCTCGCGGGCATAGGTTTGCGCCACCCGCTGAGGGGCAAAGGCAGGCTGGGCACCTGCGAGCCGGACCGGCGCCGAGCGGCATGGCGCCGTCAGGTTGTAGGCGGCATCCGGGTCCTGCCAGCATTGGACGGACCGCGCGCGGGCGTAAGCGCGCGAGACTGGCGGCGGGCTAGCGCCGCCATCGGCGTAGGCGGCGAGCGGGCCGGATAGCGGACGGTCGCGGGCCACAATCGGGGCAACGGCGGCGAGATAGTCCACTGTTTCGTGCGGCAATGCACCGTGGCCGGCGAGATAGGAATCCAGTCGATGCGGGCCAGCGTCGTAGGCGGCCAGAAAGGCGGGTGAGCCGTAACGATCGTAGAGGTCGCGGATGTAGCCAGTACCGGCGATGATGTTGTCGTGCGGCTCGTAGGGATCGGCGCCGAGCCCGAAGCGGCCGGCCAGCTCGGCATAGGTTGGCGGCATGAGCTGCATCAGGCCGGCAGCACCTGCATCCGATGTGATCGGCTGGCCATGCAGGTATTCGTGGCCACCGGATTCCTGACGCATCACCGCACGGATCCACCCGGACGGCACGTTGAACCGTCTTGAGGCCTGGCCGATATATAAGCCCCATGGATCGTCGGCAGGGCCAGGCGGCGCATAGGCGGATAAGGTGCCGCCGACTACCGGTCGAACGCGGCTTCCACCGCAGGCCGACAACGCGCAGAGCAAAAGAAGCGGCAGCGTCGCCCGCAAAGCTGTGGCGGGCAGCTTTATATCAGGACAGGAGGGATCGTATCGCCTGCGCATCGTGATACCATGGGCTGGTTGAATGCGAGGATCAACAACAAGCTGCGGCCGACTGTTCAGGTGATCGGTTAGCCTGCAGCGCACCCTTCCGCGGGGGCGAGCGGTGGTGGAGAATACCCCATGATGTTACTTGCCGTGCTGTCTCTGGCAATCTGGATTTATCTGCTGGCCGGCCATGGGCGATTCTGGCAGGGGGGTCCATACTTGCCGCCGGCGGCTTTGACGCCTGACCCGCTGCCCGAGATCGCAGTGATCGTGCCGGCTCGCAACGAAGCCGGGAGCGTGCACGCGTGTCTGACGAGCCTTCTGGCCCAGGATTATGCGGGTGAGCTACGGGTAATTCTTGTCGACGATCTCAGTAGCGACGGCACCGGCGCATTGGCGCGCATAATCGCCGATAAGCGGCTGAACGTGATAAACGGGGCGCCCCATCCACCAGGCTGGAGCGGCAAATTATGGGCGTTGCAGCAGGGGATCGCAGCAGCGGAGCCGGCCGGCCTGTTGCTGCTGA
>JAYVTX010000016.1:0-3382 GCA_043788425.1 Rhodospirillales bacterium | reverse complement strand
TTGTCGACCCTACAGGCTTTGGGCGACAAGCGAGTGCTGCTGCTGGCCTTCGTCTATTTCGGCTGCGTGGCATCCAACTACAGCCTGAGTTTCTTCCTTCCGCAAATTATCCGTGAGTTCGGGCTGACGTTCGGCCAAACGGGGTTGGTGTCAGCTATTCCCTACGCCGTCGGCGTGATCGGTATGGTTGTGTGGGCCAGGCGGTCTGACCGGACCGGTGAGCGGCGGATGCATGCAGGCTTTGCTGCGTTCGTGGCGGGTGTGGGGATTGCAGTATCCACCCTGCTGCCGGACCCGACGATGAAGATGATTGCACTATCAGTCGCGGGCTTCGGCATTTTTGCCGTGCTGCCTGTGTTCTGGACACTGCCAACCACGTTCCTGACTGGCACGGCGGCGGCAGGCGGGATCGCGATCATCAACTCGATCGGAAACCTGTCGGGCTTCGCCGGGCCGTTCGTGATGGGGTACGTGAAGGACCAAACTGGCTCGTTCAATGGTGGCTTGCTGATTGTCGCAGCGACAGTGCTGCTTGCCATGTTGGTGGTGTTGCTGCTTCCGCACAATCGAGCCTTGGAAGCGGCTGGGGCTGAGGCCGATGATGCACGGCAGAAGTTGCCGGCTGCGGCGGAGTAGGCGTTACCCGAGCAACAACCGGGCGAGCGGCGGCACAAGCAGTGCCGTCGTGATGCCATTCAAGCCAATTGCGAGCCCGGCAAATGCGCCTGCTTCCTCGTTCACCATCAACATGCGTGCCGTGGCCAGCCCGTGCCCATTCATGCCGGCGCTGAAGCCACGGGCGCGCCAGTCGGTAACCTTCACCATCCGCCAAACCGCTGGACCCAGTAAAATCGCGATATTGCCTGTCAGAAGCACGGCCGCTGCGGCGAGGGACGGGGTGCCGCCGATCTGCTCGGCCACGCCCATTGCGATCGGCGTCGTGACGGATTTGGGTGCCAATGACAGCACCACAGACCGGGACGCGCCCAGCCAGTGGGCGACCAGCATGGCTGTGGCCGCTGCCGTGACCGACCCGGCCAGCAGCGCTGGTACGATCGCCCGGGCACTTCGGCGAATGCGTGGCAGGGCGGCGTACATCGGCACAGCCAGCGCCACCGTTGCCGGACCCATCAGGAAGTGGACGTAGCGCGCGCCCTCGAAATATGCGGCGTACGGCGTGTTGGTCAGCATCAGCAATGCCACCAAGATTACAATCGCGATCAGCACGGGGTTGGCCGCCGGGGCATCGCCCGCAATCCGGCTGAATCGCAAGGCCAGCTGCCATCCGATCAGCGTGCTGACCAGGCCAAGAAGCGGTGTCGTTTCCAGGTAGACCCAGACCTGCCAGACGGGCGTCATCGGTCCAGCCGCTGCATGACCAAGGCCGTAACTGCCAGGCCGGCAGCAGTCGATACAAAGATTGCCACCGTGATCGGCAACCAATTTGCGGAAAGGGCGTCCAACTGCGTCACGATCCCGACCCCGGCCGGCACGAATAATAGACCGAGGTTGCGTAGCAGGCCGCCTGAAAGGTCCTGCATCGCCGGGCGCGGGCCACCCCGTGCTGCAAACCAGCTCACCAACAGAACCAGCCCTAGCACCGGCCCGGGCACTGGAAGTGCCAGGGCTCGGCTCAACACCTCTCCAAAAAACTGGAAGCAGATTAGCTGAGTCAGCGCACCCAGCATCTAGCGGTCGGGCTGCAGCGGCATTCGCAGGTTGAACCCGGCGCCGGGCTTTACCCGCTTTTCCTGCTCGGACTGCGCAGTCGAGCCGTTGATGTAGCCATCCCCGCGATACTGGTCCGACCGGTTGATCAGACTCGGCGAAAGTGCTGCATCAGGCCGGCGGATCTTGGGCCCGGTTGGTGCCGACGCGTCCCGATCCGGTACGGGTGCTGGCGTAAACAATTGTCCGGCCGGTGCGGGTGTCTGCAGCTGAAAACGGGAAAGTGGCAGCGGATCAATGGGTCGGCGGAGGCTGCTTTGCGCCAATGCCGGGGTAGCGGTCATAAGCGTGGCCAGCAGAACGGCGCGTGTCATCCCTGGGTCTCCTGCACTCGCGGTACCTCCGGCGATACGCCGCGCCGGTCCTGCGGAGGGTTGGTGTCAGGTGCGCCGAGTGGCCCAGGCCCGGCTGCCCGCCACGCCCGCAACGCCCAATGCACGGTCGGAAAAGCGAGGTCGTTCCAGGGAATTTCGTCCCAGGCGAATAGCTGCACGTCGAGACTTTCTTCCCCCGCAGCGAAGGTGGGCGGGCCGTCGAACGTGGCGCGGAACAGAACCTGAACTTGGCCGATGCGGCTGATGCTGTAAATGGCCAGCACACCGTCGAGGGCGATGTCGGCGCACGCTTCCTCCCTCGCTTCGCGCTTGGCCCCTTCGTCGACGGTTTCATTTAGTTCCAGGTAGCCTGCGGGAAGTGTCCAATACCCACGCCGCGGCTCGATCGCGCGCCGGCAGAGTAGGATGCTTCCGCCATGCGCGACGACGGCGCCGGTGACGATCTTTGGATTGGTGTAAGCCACGTATCCGCACGTATCGCATACGTCCCGCATATGCGTGTCGCCCGGTGGAACCGTTTGGGTAAAAGCCTGCATATCGCAGCATAGTGCGGCCGCGGGTCCCGGACAGCAACCAGTAACGTCTAAGAGTTGACCGCCCTCAAACCCGCAAATCGACGAGCGATCCCCGTTTACCCGGGGCCGGCGGGACGGTTGCGGCAGCCGGCGTGTCCCGGATTAGCCGCGGTTGATGGTTTGGGGACTGGTGCCGCAATGGGCTGGTGGTTGCGGCGTTGGACAGGGCGGAGAGTGCGGTGGGGCTCAACATGGCCCTGAACGTAATCCACATAGGTTACAACTAACTTAACTCAAAAATGAGATCAAGCCTGCAATGCCACAACCCCAGGTAGAGTCTTTCCTTCGAGCCATTCCAGGAAAGCACCGCCTGCGCTGCTGACGTAGCTGAGCCGGTCCAGCACCCCGGCATGCCGAAGTGCGGCCACCGTATCGCCGCCTCCCGCAACGCTACGCAGCGATCCCTGCTCCGTCAGCTCCGCCACCGTCTGCGCGAGCGCTACCGTGGCGGCGTCGAACGGGGAGACTTCAAACGCACCCAGTGGCCCATTCCACAGCACGGTTCGCATATCGGGCAGTAGGTCCCGAAGTGCCTGTACGGTATTGGAACCGACATCCAGAACCATCATGTCTGCGGGAATCGCGCCCACGGCGACGTCGTGCGACGGGGCACCTGCCCGGAACTCCGCTGCAACAACGGCATCGGTCGGTAGGATGATCGTACAGCCGGCGCGCTTGGCCTCGTCCATGATCTCCCGCGCGGTTGCGTGCATTTCAGCTTCTTGCAGGCTGCGTCCGACGGCG
>JAYVTX010000015.1:0-2933 GCA_043788425.1 Rhodospirillales bacterium | reverse complement strand
GCCAGCGCATCCGCGGCCGCCCATAATGGTGCGCTGTCGACGGTCAGGGTGCCGGGCAGCCGGGTGATCGGGTCCAGCGCGCGATCGTCCGCCCGCTCCGCCGGCCCCCGCATCTCCCGCGCGCTGGTCGAATGCGGGACCGAGACTGCGCGCCGCTTGCACACGCGCCGTCCAGCCCCAGTCAGCCTCGGCGGCGTGACCCTACACGGCTCGAACGGGTGGCTTTTGCGATCTGGATATTTCCGGGAAGCGATTAGCGGTCGTCGATCGAACGGCATGCGGGGCGCGACGATAGCGGCCCGGCACCGTCCTTGAGGCAAGCGGACAGCCGCTGACTGAACCGCGCGGTCCCGGCGATGTTGAAGTGGGCGAGCCGGTCGTTGAACAGTGCGTCGGGCCAGGCCGGCAAGGCCTCACCCACAACGTGAAAGCCGGGGTGGCGCTGCGCCAGGCCGGACAAATACGCCTGCAAGCCGGCCCGGTAGGCGGGCGCCATGGCCCGGCCGCTACTATCGTTTACGGGCATCATCACGGCGTCGACCGGTATCCCCTGCTCATTCAGCCGCGTCAGGAGCTGGTTCAAGGCAGCGTCTAGTATAGGTGGCACGATAAAGGTCGGGATCAACGCCTCTGCCACAAGGCCGCTTGACCCCTGGCCGGTACCGCCCAGAAAATAGTACTGGCCCCGGGCGGCCAGCACGTCAGTCAGGATAGCCTGATTACGGCCCCAGTGCAGCGCCACGCCGTTCTGAACCAGGCTATTGAAATATAGCGACGGGAATAGCGACGCATGCAGCAGCGTTTTGAGTACTGGGGGCAATCCATCCCGGTCACCCGTCGTGTACAGGCTGTAATCGTTAGCCTGCCGCGATAGTGTCAGCAGCGGCCATAGGTCCCACAAACCAAGCAGCCGGTAGCGCACGCTTTTATCCCAAAACGTGCCCGGCGCGCCAAGTTGATACGGCGACAATGACAGAATGACTTGCCGCGGACGCTTAGGGCATTGCAGCAGCCGACCGGCGACGTGCAGAGCCTCAATACTCGTGCTGCCGGCGAAAGCGAGGTTTGTCATCGGCGTGTCAATCTGGCGAGGGGCGATGCCGACTGCGGCCCGGCTATCGCCCAGCACCACGACGTCCCCCAGATCGCAGCGGTCGAGCAACTGGATCTTGGCCGTCCAGCGGGCATATTCGTCGTCGAGAAACGCCATCGGCACCAGGGCAACGTAGGCCCACACCACCGCCAGCGCGCCGACCGCGACGGCCAACGTTAGGCGGAGGTAGCTAGAACTGGAAATAAAGGAACTCCGCCGTGCCGCTTGTGGCCAGCACGCCGAGCATGAGAGCCACGCCCATCGCCACCGCCCAGGCCGGCGTCGGCGTCCAGGCGGGCCAGCCCTGCCGCCAAGGAGTGACCCGTTCGAGCGCAGGCGCATGAAGTCGCAGGATTTGCTGCGTGTTGGGCGCGAACCAGACGATCCCGTATAAAGCCACCAGCCCGGCCAAACGCCGCAGCGTGTCGCCTAACGCAATAGACGCCTCGCCAGGCCCGGCCGCGATGCCGATGGCCCTCAACAAGACGCCCCCGTCCATGGCGACACCGGGTCCGAACCCCTGCGCCCCGGCCATCGCGCCCAGAATGGTAAGCGCCTGCGAGGAGGAGCCGGCGCGGAAAAACACCGATGCGACCAGCACGGCCAGATACGTCAGTGCCACAGCACCCATATGGCCCAGCGTGGTTGGCGGGGCCCGGCCCTTGGTCGGCCGGGCAATGCGCCACGCGTGGTTCGCGGTCAGGTATGCCGCGTGCAATAGCCCGAACACCACGAATTGCAGCCCGGCCCCGTGCCACACCCCGGCCAGGCCCATCGTGACGAAGGTGGGCCAGGCGACCATCGCACTGAACCCACCCACCGTCGCATAGGCTTTCCGCGTGATCAGCCGCCCCGCCACCACCCGCCGCCGGGTGATGGCCAGCGCCACCGGGTTGTACAAGTACAGCGTCAAGTATCGCGTGAGACTCATGTGCCATCGCGACCAGTAGTCGATGATCGACGCAGCCTTGTACGGTGAGTTGAAGTTGAGCGGGAAGCGTACGTTGAACATCCGCGCCAGCCCGATCGCCATGTCGGAGTAGCCGGAGAAGTCGAAATAGAGCTGCAACGAATATGAAAGCGCCACGTGCCATGCGCCCCAAAGCCCAAGTGCGCCGGGATGGGCCATGCCGTCCGGCACGACTGCGCCGATCGGGTCTGCCAGCAGCACTTTTTTAGCCAGGCCAATGGTGAAGATCGCGAGCCCGATGGCACAGTTATCCGCCCGGATCCGGAACGTAGCCGGGTCCGCATATTGCGGCATCATCTCCCGGTTATGAAGGATCGGCCCGGCGATTAGGTGCGGGAAGAAGGTGACAAACAGTAAGTAATCGAGGACGTTGGAGACGTCGGACACCCCTTCGCGCACATCAAGCAGGTAGCCGATTTGGGTAAACGTAAAGAAGCTGATGCCCAGCGGCAGCAGGATGGGGTCGACCGGGTGCAGCGGCACGCCCATGCCAATCAGAAACCCGGCGAGGCTTGCGAGGTACTTGAAGTACACCAGCGCCAGCAGGTTGCAGCCAACGGCCACGACCGTCACGGCCTGGGCCAGTGCCGGGTGGGCCGCCATTCGCCGGATCAGCGCCGCGGCCCCATAGTTGAACGTAATCGAGCCCAGCAGGATCGGTAAAAACCGCGGCTCCCACCAGCCGTAGAACACCAGACTGGCAAGCACGAGCCAGCCCGCCCCGGCGCGGCGGCCTAGCCGCCCCAGCACTGAAAAGCCCAGAAGCGCGGCGGGCAGGAAGCCGAACAGGAAGATGAGCGAGCTGAACAGCACCGCAGATCAGGCCGTACGCGCCGCGATCAGGGCAGCAAAGTCACCCACATTGTGCAA
>JAYVTX010000014.1:0-5780 GCA_043788425.1 Rhodospirillales bacterium | reverse complement strand
CATCCCGGACCGTGCCCGCTGCCCGGCGTCACTGCCGACGGCCTCATCATCACCATCCGCCTGACCCGGCCCGATCCCGAGTTCCTGACCAAGCTCGCTTTGCCCCACGCGGCTATTCTGCCGGCCAGCGCCGCCCAAACCGATACCGGCACCCGCCCCCTGCCCGGCACCGGCCCCTACCGCATCGAAAGCTACGACCCGAACGACCGTCTTATCCTGACCCGCAACCCGCATTTCCACGAATGGAGCCATGACGCCCAGCCCGACGGCTATGTAGACCGCGTGGAATACGAGTTCGGGCTGGAGGATCAGGCCGCGCTGACCGCCGTCCAGAACGGCCAGGCCGACTGGATGTACGACGCGCCACCCGCCGACCGGATGCGGCAACTGGGCGACGGGAGGGCCGCGGTCCACCTGAACCCGGCCGCCGCGATCTGGTTCATGCCGATGAACGTCCACGAACCGCCGTTCGATGATGTGCGCGTGCGGCGGGCGCTGAACCTGGCCATCGACCGGCGTGCACCCGTGCAGCTTTATGGCGGCCCGGCATTGGCGCACCCCACGTGCCAGATCGTACCGCCGGGGTTGCCGGGGTACACGGAATATTGCCCGTACGCGCCGGACCTGGCCCGCGCCAGGGCGCTGGTTGCGGCCAGCGGCACCGCCGGGCGCCGGGTCACGCTGGTGACGGATGACAGCCCGGTCGCGCGCGCCATCGGCACCTACATGCTCGATGTCCTGTCCGACCTGGGTTACGTGCCGGCCCTGCGGACGCTGTCCGGCGCGGTGCAGTTCAATTACATCCAGAACAGCGCCAACCACGTGCAACTCAGCCTGACCACCTGGTACGCCGACTATCCGGCGGCCAGCAACTTTCTGGGGGGCGTGTTCGGCTGCGGCGCGTTCCGGGCGGGATCGAGCGCGTCGCCCAACATCGCCGGCTATTGCGACCCGGCGCTGGACGCCGCCCTGGCGCGGGCGGTGGCGGCCGGCGATGCGGACGGGGTTGCCGCCGTGGACCACGCCATGACCGATGCGGCCCCGGCGGTTGTGCTGTTCACGCCCCGGTCGATCGACGTCGTCTCCCACCGGTTGCAGCACTTTACCTTCCACGAGCAAATCCGGTTCATGATTGGCCAGGCATGGGTCGAGTAGCCGCAATCCTCCTGGCATTGTTGGTCGGTGCCTGCTTGGCCGCGCCGCTTTACGCCGCGCATGTCTCGGGGACGGACCCGTTCCGGACCAACGTCCTGGGCGCGTTGCCGGATGGCGCACCGGTGATGGAGGCATTGCCGGGCCAGTTGGGGGCGGTGCCGGTCGGGCCGGGCTGGCGCGGGGCGTATGCGCTGGGTGCCGACGGGCTGGGGCGGGACGTGGCGGCGCGGCTGCTGTACGGGGGCCGAGCGTCGCTGGCGATTGCGGCCGGGGCGACGTTGATCTGCCTAACCCTGGCGGCGGTGCTGGGTGTGCTGGCCGGATTTTTGGCCGGACCGGTCGACGCGGTAATCGCCGGCGGGCTCGACCTATTATGGGCGTTTCCGGTCACGTTGCTCGCCATCTGCCTGGCCGCCGTACTTGTCGGCTCCGAGCAAGGCGGCAGCCTGCTTATCCCCGCCGGCATCCTGTCGGTCGTGTACATCCCCTATGTCGCCCGTCCCATCCGGGCGCAGGTCGCGGGCCTGCGCCACGCCGAGTTCGTGACGGCCGCCCGGGCCACCGGCGCGGCGCCCACCCGCGTGCTGATCCGCCACATCCTGCCGCAGCTACGCGGCACGCTGCTGGCATTTCTGCCGCTGGTGGCCGGCATGGTGCTGCTGACCGAGGCGTCGCTATCTGTCCTGTCGATCGGTGTGCAGGCACCGCACGCCAGCTGGGGCACGCTGCTATCCGACGGCCAGGCACTGGTCAGCAGCCGGCCACTGGTGGCCATCGCGCCCGGCGTGCTGATCCTGATTACCGTCTTGTGCCTAAACGTCCTGGCCTCAACGACGAAACAGCGCCCATGAGGCTATTGCGCCCCCTGCTTGTTGTGTTCGGGCAGAGTGTGCTGGTCTTCCTGATCTTTTTCGCAACCCCCGGCGCAGACCCCGCCGCGCGCCTGGCCGGCCGCGGTGCCCCGCCAGAGACGATTGCCGCCGTCCGTGCGGAATACGGCCTCGATCAGGCATTGCCCGTGCAGTACGTGGCCCTGATGCGGCGGTTGTTCGTGACGCGCGACCTGCCATCCTACGTCAATCGCGGGCAGCTCGTGGTCCCGGCCGTGCTTGGCGCGGCACCGATCACGCTGGCATTGTCCGTGGGTGCCGCTGCGCTGTGGTGCGTGGCCGGGTTGCTGATCGGCTTGGCCCGCGCACGGCGCTGGGACGGGCTAGTGCTGGCGCTCGGCCTGGTCGGCACCTCCATCCCCGTGTTCTGGCTTGCGGAAATCGTGGCCCTGTCTACCCAGGGCTGGGCGCGCGGCTGGTTCGGTTGGGTCCCGCCGCTGGGTATGCGGCCATCCGGACTGGGCGGGTTTCTGGCGCAGATGGTCCTACCCTGCGCCACGCTGGCGGTCGTCTATGCCGGTGTGTACGGCCGGGTGTTGCGGACCAGCATTCGTGCGGCCGCCGCGGCACCCCACGTCCGCGTGGCCCACGCCCTCGGCCTGGCACCCCACCGCGTTCTGACCCGGCATGTCCTATCCGCCGCGTTGGTGCCGGCCGTGGCGCTGCTGGGCTTGGATTTGGGCGCCTTGCTAGGCGGCGGCACGATCTTGATCGAGGTTGTGTTTGGCCTGCCCGGCCTGGGACGCTTAACGTACACGGCGCTCACGACCCTGGACCTGTCGATGGTCATGGCGTGTACCATCTACGCAGCGGTGCTGGTGGCGGTATGCAATGCCGTAGCAGACGCGATCGTGCGGTGGCTGACCCCGTCAGGTTAGGCCGTCCGCCGCATCCTCCAGCTTCTTCCAGGCTACGTCCCCAAACCGGGACTTCCATTCCTTATAGAAACCGGCCTTTTGCAGGGCGCGCTGAAAAAGCAGAGTGTCGACGGGATTGATTTTCAATCCCGTCATCGCCGCATCGCCGCGCAAGTTGGGGTCGAGCACTGCGAGATCGCCTCGTTCCTCAACCGCCGCCCGGTCCAATTCCTCAACCAGTATGTCGCGGATTTTTGGCGCAAAGCCTTTCCACAGCGCATCGTTTGCCAACATCCAATAACCGTCCCAGATGTGGTTCGTCAGGCTGCAATACGTCTGCACCTCGTACAGCTTGGATCCCATCATCAGCGCCAGCGGCGTTTCTTGCCCATCGACGGTTTCGCTCTCCAGCGCCTTATACAAAAGGTCGAAGTTTAAGGGCGTCGGGATCGCGCCCAGCGACTGGAACAGGCTCTGTGTCAGCGGGCCCGGCGGGACACGTAGTTTCACGCCCTCGAAATCTGCCGGCTTGAGTATCGGCTTGGACTTCGTCGTTGCCTGCCGAAAGCCGTTATTCATGCAGCGGCCGACGGTCACGACGCCAAACTTCTCGATCTCCCCCCGAATGTAGGCACCCAGCGGGCCGTCCATCGCTGGCCAGATCTGGCCATAGCTTGAAAAGGCAAATCCTACGGCGTTGAGGGACGCGGCCTGCACCTTGGACGACAGGATGATGCCCGGCAGCGTGAAAAAATCGAGCTGACCGGCTTTCACCATCTCGAGCGACGCGAGGTCAGACCCAAGCTTACTAAATGGATAGACAGTAATCTTGATCTCGCCCTGCGTCCGTGTGGCGATGCGGGCACACGCCTCCTCTAGCCGGATATGGAGCGGGTGGGTTGCGGGGAGGTCGTGCCCCATACGGTACGATATGCCAGCCGCGCGGGCTGAACGTATCCCGACGCGCGGCAGGGGCCCCACAAGAGCGGCCGCGGCCAGCGTCGTTTGCGCGATAAACCGGCGGCGATAAATTGCCATTTTTCGTCCTAGGGCGGGCAAAACCGCCTTGTGAGATGATTAGTCCAATCGGATAAGATTGCCGAGTCAAGGAACGTGTCTCAGAACGTCAGTAAATGTTCCGAGTACCGCGGTTCCGCGGCGAATATTGTGCCTTACCGACAGGCAATTCTGGCGATCCACTACAAACGGTGATGCTGCTGGCACAACTTCCAGAGCAAAGGTGACGATGCCCAACCAACGCTGCCGACTTTTTCGCTGAGCCAAGGCATGTTGGTCGCCATCGGTATAGCTGTGTCGATGGATCAGGCTACGGCGCAGCCATCGCCCACCCCTCTGCCGCCCACCCTTCTGCCGCCGGGTGCCCGATCACGGCTGCCCGCAGCCGGCCTGATCGTCACCCATGCCCAATCCCGCTGCCGCCTACCCAACACCGGTGCTAACGCGGTAGTCCGCATCGAGGTGCATGGACGAAACCTGCGCACGACCGCCGCCGCACTGGCCCGGCAGTCGCAAATGCTGCTCACGTTCCTGCGTAGCCAGCCGACCGAGCGCCTGCGCACCGATGGCACCAACTTCGACCCAGAGATCCAGGAACTGCGCAGTCAGCTTCTGGCTGGCTGCGTCGACAACGGTGCCACGTCGCTCGGCCAGTTCGGCGCGACACCACGGGAGCAGGAGATCGAGGCGGCCCGGCGGGAGATGGTGGGCGAAGCAGGCGAGTCTGCCCTGGCCCAGGCCCACGCGATCACCGCCAGTGTCGGCCAACGCATTGTAGGCGTGGAGCTGGTGGGAGTAGACCCCCTAACCCGCCTGGACCCGGGCACGGCCGTCTACACTCCGCTGGTGGCAGACCGCGCATCCCGGCCCGCACCGCCAACCCGGCCGATCGCGAGTGAGGCTGGCGACTCAGCCCTGTCGGTCACGGTGATGATGACGCTTCGGCTTGCGTCGCCGGAGTAGAGCGATGACACAAAAGCGGGCGGCAGGTCTGCTATTCGCCCTGTCGATCGCGTGCTGCGATGGTGCTGCGGCGGATCGCCTGCATTCCATCGCCGTGTCCGGCGGGCGGCTCACGGTTACGCAGCGCGGCGCGTCGACCGTGCTGACCTATGCCGCCCAGGGACAGATGCGCAGGGCCGTTTTGCCGACCGAAGCCGGGATTTATGCGGACGCGCTGGAAAGCGTCCGCCTCCTCGGCACCGTGGCCGGCCGCGTGTTGATCCTGTCCACGACCTACGCGTCCCGCCCGGGCGGGCCCACCCCCCTGTGCGGCGCCGGGGGAGGAGACGATCATCCGTGTCGTCGTCCTACGCCCCGCGTTGCGCCAACGGTTTACGGACCGGGTCGATAGCTGCTGGACCAGCATTGAGAGTACCAAAGTTGCCTGGAACGCGGCATCCAAGACGCTGCTGATCGAAAAGTTGTCGGTGTCAGCAGAGGGCGACACGCGCAAGACGTATGCCGTACTCGCCGACGGTACGGTGCGGCTAATTCCTGCACCGGTGGCCGCGTCCGGCCCGGCTAGAGCACGTTTCGACCGATCGGAATCGATCGTTCGAAAGATCGTGCTCTAGAAATCTATATTCTAGAGCAGCTTACTTCGTTCATTCAGAGCCGTGACGGCTCTGAATGAACGAAAGCTGCTCTAGCGATTAGCCAGCCCATTGGCCGTGCGTTCACGGCGGATATCATCTTTTTCGTCCAGCACGCTCGCCCGTAATGCGACCAGGCCAGCCCGTACCTGTACCTGCGCCAACGCTGCGGCATGCGTGGCCTTGTTCGTGTAGCCATTTGCGTGGGTCTGGTCCCAGTCTAGCGCCTCCGCCATATGCGCGGCCGCACGGTCGATGTCGCCAAA
>JAYVTX010000013.1:0-3053 GCA_043788425.1 Rhodospirillales bacterium | reverse complement strand
TACCCCACCGGCCAGAACGCCCGGCCGGACGAGCGGAAGGAGCCAAACAGGTCCTCCCACGGCTTATTCCCCAAGTCGATCAGCTTCCACGACCCGGCGTACACAACGCTGCTGAGCGATAGCAGCGCCAGCCCGGCCAGAACGAGCGTCAATGCGTCACGCCGCGGCCGGGTCGTGGCGAGGGTCACGGCCAGCAGCAGCATCGTTCCCGCACCAAGCCAATTATAGCCCTCGTACTGACCACCGGTCGCGTCGATGATGGGCCGGGTTGCGCCGAACACGCCCGATAGTTGCGGCACCACCGGCGATAAAAGGTTCATGGAAAATGTTGTGAAACCCTTGTCGCCACCGCTGATCGGGCCGCTCAGCAACGTCAACAGGCCCACGGCCAGGATACCGGACAGCGCGTAGCCGACCACATCGCGCCACCAGCCGGGCGGGCGTCGCCATGCAGCCTGGATCGCAACCGCACCGAGCACGGCGGCGCAGAGCTGGAACAAATACGGATGGGTCAACACCGACGCGACCAGCAGGCCAGCCGGGACCCACCAGCGCCGCAAGGAAGGTGGGGCGGCCAGCAGCCGAAGTGCAAGCCCCAACGCCAGCAATAGCAGGAAATGCGCGCATAGATTGATGTGCCCCATGCGTATCATCAGCGCCGGCCAGCACGCCGCCATAACCCCCGCCACCAACGCCGCGACTGGCCCGGCGCCCAATCCCCGCGCCGCGTACACGGCCGCCACCGGCTGCATCAGCCAGCACACGCCCAAAAAACCGCCTAGCCAATTTACCGGTCCAGCACCGATCAACCCGTCCCAGATTTTGGCCAGTAGCGACACCAGGGGATTGCTATCGATCATCGCGATCGAAACGTCCTGTGGCCAAAACAGCCGGTCCGTCGTCAGCAACGGCCAGCGCCAGCGATCGGCCTGGAATGCCAGGTGCCCGGCCAGCGTCTGCGCCTGGTCCCCGCCGGGCACGTCCCAGCCGTGGCCGACGCCCACCACCGTCTCCCACGGCAAGATCAGCGCCGCGGAAAGTACGCCCAACATCAGGGCAGCCGCATAGACGGCAGCTTTCAAAACATCCGCCCCGCGGCGATCGTTTCCGCCACATCCAGCAGGCTGGCTGCCAACGTGCCGAACCCGGCATAGCGCCAATCCGTGGTTACGCCCCGCGCATGAAGGCCCTGCAGCTGCAAAAAGATGACGGCCAGCTTCAACATGCCCAACACGCGGAAGAAGCGGATATCCGACAGATCGGCGCCCGTCAGTGCCGCGTAATGCAGCGCCGCCTGCTCCCGCGTCATGAAGCCCGGCGCGGCCGTCGGCATCTGGTGCATGTCGGCCATCGGTGACGGGTCGCTGGCTTGCGTCCAATAACTCAGCGTCGTTCCCAAATCGAACAGGCAATGGCCGCGCGTGCCCTGATCCCAATCGACGACCGCGACCGGGCGCAGATCGTTGCCCAGGATCATGTTGTCCAGCTTGAAGTCGTTATGCAGCAGCGTCGGCTTGCCATCCGGCACCGCGTTGGCGCGTAGCCAAACGCCCAACCTTGCGATGCCCGGCAGGTCGCTCGCGGCGGTGCCCCGGCGGACCCAACCCTCGATCGCACGGCCTACGAACCCATCGGGCCGGCCTAGGTCACCCAGGCCGACCGCGTCCGTATCGACGCTGTGGATGGCAGCCAGCGTTTCCAACAAAGTCGTGTTCAGCACCGCCCCTTGCCCAGCCAGGTCGTCCGGCAGCACGTCCCGCACGACCCGGCCGTCATGGTAGGTCATGAACTGAAACGGCACGCCGATCACGCCGGGATCGGTGCACAAATACAGGCCGCGCGGTACAAAGGGCAGCGCGGGCGGCAGGGCGGTCAGTAACCGATGCTCCCGCGCCATGTCGTGCGCGCCGGGTGGCAGGGGGCCATCGGGCGGGCGGCGCAGCACGGCCGGTACGCCGTCCAGCAATACGCGATAGTTTTGGTTCGCCAGGCCGCCTGCAAACCGCTCGCCCGGCTGCAACGCGATCCCCTGCCCGGCCATGTGGGCGATCAGCCTGGTCCAATCCATCGCCGCACTGTCGCTGCCCCTCCCGCTTGCGTCTAGCCACCACGTGCCCGAAGGTTCGATCCAACAAAGCCGAGGGAGGCAGGCGGATGAAAGAACCAGAGACGTTCCCGCAGCTTCTGCTGCACAACGCCCGCGTACGCGGGGCACGTCCCGCCATGCGGCACAAGGATCGCGGGATCTGGCAATCCTGGACCTGGGCCCAGCAGGCCGACGCCGTGCGCGCGATGGCTGCTGGATTTGCCGGCTTGGGCGTGGCCGCCGGTGAACGTGTGGCCATCATCGGCCATAACCGCCCCCGGCTGTACTGGGCGATGGTCGCCGCCCAATCCATCGGTGCCGTGCCCGTCCCGCTGTACCAGGACGCAATCGGGGCGGAGATGGAGCACGTCCTCGCGCACTCCGGTGTTGTGCTTGCCGTCGTGCAGGACCAGGAGCAGGTCGACAAGTTGCTTGCCGTGCAGGAGCGGACACCCGCTCTGCGGCACATTGTATACGATGAGGATCGGGGTCTGCGCGGCTATGACCGCGCGCGGCTTCATGACCTTTCGGCCGTCATGGGCGCGACGCCGGCGCCGGATTGGGAGCAGCGGGTCGCAGCCGGGCGCGGGTCGGACGTGTCGACCGTGCTCTACACGTCGGGCACAACCGGCAAGCCCAAGGGCGTCATGCTGACGTTCGATAACCTGATCGCCACCGCCCGCGGCGCCAACGCGTTCGACACGTTGACAGAAACCGAGGAGGTTGTGGCCTATCTGCCCATGGCCTGGGTCGGCGACCATGTCTTCAGCTTCGCCCAGGCCCATTGCGCCGGGTATTGCGTAAGCTGCCCCGAAAGTCCGGACACGGCAGCGGCTGACCGGAATGAGATCGGGCCCAGCTACTTCTTTGCCCCACCCCGCGTGTTCGAAAACCTATTGACGATCACGACCGTTCGCATGGCCGATGCGGGTGCGACGAAACGCTGGCTGTACGACACCTTCATCGC
>JAYVTX010000012.1:0-2506 GCA_043788425.1 Rhodospirillales bacterium | reverse complement strand
GTCATCGGCCGGATCCTCTGTGGCGCGGGCGGCTGTCCCCCCATCCATAGTCGTCTCTCCCCGGCAGCCAGCCTCTGGTTGCCTATCGCCGTTATCTCGACTTCCTATTCGAATTAAACAGCTAGCATACCCTCGGCAAGCGAATTATCGTTTGTCTATATTGCCGACGGGGGCACGGGTGGCAGGACTATTCTTCAACGAACTGATGGTCGGGCAGACGTTCGATCATGCGATCCGCCGCACCGTTACCGAAACGGATAATTTTTGGTTCAGCGCTTTGACCCACAGCCCGGCGCCGCTCCGCCTCGATGAGGGATACCGCCCGCCGGAGACGGAGTGCGGGCAGCACATCGTGAACAGCGCCTTCACACTCGGCACCGCGATTGCCAACCTGGGCGGGGAGGTGGTGCGGCTCCCGGCCCACATCTTTCATCGCGACACGATCAGGGTCAGGACGAAGGTGATCGCACCACTGGACAGCAGGAGCCACCCCAATAGCGGCATCGTCACGGTCATGCACCGAAACGTTCATTCACCGTGCGTACAACCAGCGGAACGAGCTTGTGCGACACTGCACGCGCTCCGGCCTGCAGCGTAAGAAGCCGTGACGCTCCGCTCGTTCCTGTTCGTGCCCGGCGATAGCGAGAAGAAGCTTGCGCGAGGCGCCGGGTCGGGCGCGGACGCACTAATTCTGGATTTGGAGGATTCCGTCGCTCCCGCCCGTAAGGCGCTGGCGCGCGACATGGTGGCGGCGTATTTGGGCACAGCCGGGCCGCAGCATTGGGTTCGGATCAATCCGCTTGATGATGGCGGTCTTACCGACCTGGCCGGTATCGTCCGCCCCGGTCTATCCGGCGTCATGATCCCCAAGATCGACGGGCCGGCCGACGTGATCCGGCTCGGCCACATGCTGGACGTGCTTGAGCATCGCGAGGGCATGGTGCCCGGAGCCACGCGCATCCTGCCCGTGGCGACAGAGACGGCACCTGCGCCGTTTAGCCTCGGCGCATTTGGGCAGACCCCGATACCGCGCCTGTACGGACTTACCTGGGGTGCCGAGGACCTCAGCACTGCGTTGGGTGCCAGCACAAACCGAGATGGCTCGGGCGGCTTCGCGTTCACCTACCGCATGGTGCGCTCGCTCTGTCTGCTGGCGGCGCGGGCGGCTGCGGTGGAGCCGATCGAGACATTGTACGCTAATTTCCGCGATACAGACGGGCTGCTCGCAGACAGCGCGGCGGCCGCGCAAGAGGGCTTTACGGGCCGCATCGCCATCCACCCGGCGCAGGTGGGCGCGATTAACCAAGCGTTCTCCCCGTCGGAGGCGGATGTGGCCCATGCGCGCCGGGTACTGGCGGCGTTCGAAGCGGCATCGGACGTGGGGACCGTCGGCCTGGACGGCATGATGCTCGACATTCCGCACCTGAAGCAGGCGCAGCGCGTGCTGACCCGGCACGCGGCCCACGGTTAGCCATGGCGCGCATCGTCCCGGTGGAGGCGATGGCCGACGCGTTCAGGCCCGGCGAGCGCGTGTACCTGCCAGGCTCGGCCGGCGAACCATCGGCACTAATCGCGGCCCTGGTAGACCGCCCGGTGCGGTCGCGGAGGTTACGCATACTTTCGAGCGCCGTGCCCGGCATCAACACGCTGCCGGTCGATGCGCTGGACCCGACGGCGGAGGTCACGGGCCTGTTCATGCAGCCGGGCCTACGCCGGGCGCAGCGAGAGGGCCGGTTTCACAATCTGCCGCTGTCGTTTGCAGGCTTCGTGCAACATGTGCAAAGCCAGTTGGTGATCGATACCTGCGTCGTGCACGTCGCACCGCCCAATGCGGCCGGACGGTGTTCGCTTGGGCCGGCGGTGGAGTTTACGGCCCTCGTGGCGGCCCGTGCGGCGCGTGTGTTCGCGCTGATCAACCCGGCCATCCCATCGATGCCCGGCGCGGAAACTCTGCCCTATGACGCGTTCGACCAGGTGGCCGAGGTGAAAACAGATCTGCCGACCTACGCACCCGGCCTGCCCAGCGCGGCCGCGGCGGCGATTGCCGGGTACATCGCCGGTCTGGTGCAGGACGGCTGCGCGCTGCAGGCCGGCCTGGGCAAGGTGCCGGAGGCGCTATTCGCGCTGCTGCATGACCGCCGGGGCCTGCGCCTTCAGTCGGGCATGCTCGGCGATGGCGCGCTGCGGCTGGCGCAAGCCGGGGCGCTCGATCCGGACTTTGCGCATGGGAGTTGCGTCTGGGTTGGATCGGCGGCGCTGTACCGGGATTTGGCGCAGGTGGACCGGTTTGCCGTGCGCGGCTGCGACGTCACGCACGATATCTGCCGGCTGGCGCGGGCGGACCGCTTCGTGGCCGTTAATTCGGCCTTGAGCGTCGATCTGTTCGGTCAGGCCAACCTCGAGCACGCTGGCGCCCGGGTCGTGAGCGGCGTCGGCGGCGCACCGGACTTCGCCCAGGCTGCGCGGCTTTCCCGGGGGGGCATCAGCATCGTGGCGTTGCCGGCCA
>JAYVTX010000011.1:0-4655 GCA_043788425.1 Rhodospirillales bacterium | reverse complement strand
GCGGGGTGGGACGGAGGAGATTTCGTTCATAAGCTAGGTCCTGTGCAGGCGAACACCGTAAGGCGTATCTGCCGGTTTGAGTAGCGGGCCGGTTTGAGTAGCGGGCCGGTTTGAGTAGCGGGCCGGTTTAAGTAGCGGGGCCGGCTAGCCGGTCGCGGCCATCCGCGGTTGGTCGGTCAAATAATGTCGAACAGCAGCGTATGCGATGTTGATCGTCTTCAACCGCTCCTCCGACGCACGGTCACCGCCGTTTGCGTCGGGATGGTGGCGCTTTGCCAATTCCTTGTAACGCGCCTTCACCACATCGATCGACACAGGCCAATCCAAGCCCAGCGTGTGCATTGGATCGCGCAGTTCGGGCGGCACACCGGCTGGGGCCGGGCGGGCGTGCGCCGGCTTTGCACGCAGGATGTCGAACGGGTCGCGGGCCATGGCCTCGTCCATTGCCTGCTGCTTACCAAGCGAGCCGAGCGGCCAGGTCGGGCGCTGCCAGCCCGTGTCGGCGCGGGTCTGCGCCTCGATCTGACCCGGCGTCATACCCTTGTAGAAATCCCAGGACGCGTTGTAGGCGCGGACGTGTTCCAGGCAAAACCAATGGTATTCATTCAACGACGTGCGGGATTTGGGCGCGCGGTACTCGCCCGCCGCGATGCAGCTCGGCATGTCACAGCTGCGGCCTGGCGCGGCCGGGTCGGGCGCAAAGGCCCTGGCGCGCGGATTGCGACGGGTCGTCATGCCGCTTTATGTGCGCGCCCGGGGGCCGGGGGCAAGTACCCGGTGATGGACATGGGTGTCCCTGCCGCGTTACCCACGGTAATGACCCAGACCCGCGCCGACCGGATGCACGCCGTGCTGACCCAGCACCTGACCCCATCCCGGATCGAAGTCGTCGATGATAGCGCCAGCCACGCCGGCCATGCGGGTGCGGCGTCGGGCGGACAGACCCATTACAGCGTGCTGATCGTGTCGGATCGGTTTACCGGCCTATCCCGCGTCGCCCGCCACCGGCTGGTAACCGGCGCGCTGGCGCCAGAGTTCGAGGGCGGGCTGCACGCGCTATCTCTCACGCTACGCACACCGGCAGAACAGGCCGGACCTCAGCTGGCAGGTTCATAAAACTCCGGATACGCCCGCTGCACGACGGGGCTGCTGGGCGCGTAGGCGAGGCAGGTTCCGAGCAGTAGCGGCTTCTTAGCCGGTGCCGGTGCCAGTGTCGGTGTCGGTGTCGGTGCGGCGGTATCGGTCGCGGTGGGCGTGTCCAGCGGCACGGCCGGTTTGCGGCGCATGGCGAACATGGTCTGGAAGGCGACGGTGCCCATTTGGCCCAGCAGTTCGCGTAGATGGGTGCAGCCATGGATCCCGCCGATGCGTTCGTTGGCCGCCTTTAGAAAGCCACGCCCGATCGACAGGCCGGCCAAACGCTCAAACAGTGGGGCTGCGTCGGGGCAGATATTGAACGGCCCATATTGAGTGACAGCCTCGAAGCGGATGATCAGCATCGCCTCGTTTACCGTCATCCGGGCCAGCATACCGTGCAGGGGCGTTCCAGCAGTGACGGCGCCGCGGTCGTGGTTGGCGAAATCGTAGGTTTTGGTATCGGTCAACGACGCCTCGATATCGAACAGCCCGTCTTCGCGGCGGTAGCCTTGCAGCGTAATGGCGCGGGTATGCAGGTGTTCGCGGGCGGTCGGTTGCGATAGGTTTTGGAGTGATGGCGACATGGCGTGTCCTTATATGAAGCGGGCGAGCCGCACGGCCGTGTGGCCGCGGCTGGGCCGTAGGCTCGGCATGACCAGCAGGCAGTCATTATACGGCGTGCGGATTTCAGCGGCTCCGTCACGGGCAATCAAAGTGCCGCAGTCGGGCACGACGTCGCCACCGCGATAGGGATGTTCGAACGTGAAACTGGCGGTCGCGGCAGTGATGGCGTCCGTCACCTCCGCACATCGGGGGGGTGGGTGTGCGGCCTTTGGGGACGCCACGCCCGCATGGGCCAGCGCTGCGGCGGCACTTGCCGCAGCCACGTCGATTGTCGGATAGACCCAGTGCTGCCCGGCCTCCACCAAACAAGCGATTGCGTCCTGGGCCGGATCCACAAAGCGCGGGTAGTCGATCAGCCGCGGGCCGCTGACGTGCCCGGAATCGGCCACAACCAGGGCGGGCACGCCGAGTGCCATCGCGAACGCCCGGCCCTTGGCCGACGGGCCACACAGGATCAGCGGCTCCGACGGCCATAGCATGGAGTGCATGTCGAGCAGCACGTCAGCCATATCCATAATGGGCCGCATCGCGCGGGCACGTCGCAATTCCGAACTATCGCGCGTGCCATCCAGGACGGCCGGGTCCCATAGCCGGTTAAGGTCCTCGTCGACGAAGCGGGACGCGGTGGGTGCCGCCGGGTCAAACCGGTCAAATGCGTCCAGGTTGGCAAATCCGAGGGTCAGCCGCCCCCGTGATGGGCGTAGCCCGGCGGATAAAGCCTGCGCCAGGACGTGGGCCCCCGCCAGTTCATTGCCGTGCATGAGTGCCACCAGCGCCACATGCGGCCCGGCGGCGGCGGCGCTAAACGACCAAAAACCGGCTAGGCCGGTATTGCCGGCCCGCCAGGCAGACAAATCGGGCGTGGCAATCTCTACCGGGAAATACGGCACGGCGTCGGTTGAGTGGGACTGCACGCTGCTCATGACCTACATCCTAGCGGGGTTGTGCGGTGCGGCAACCGCGGATGGCTGGTACCTGGCCAGCGACGGGTGCAGGCCATAGAACGGGCGCATGGATGGACGATCGTTGCTACGCCGGATGTGGCGGACGCTGCCGCAGGGCCCACGGCGGCGGGCGGTGTACGCGGTGGTGGGTTGGGCCGCGCCGCGGCCGGACCGGGTGGTGCCGGCGGTGGCCCCAGGGCTTGCGGTAGCCGGGTCGTTCGATGCGTCGGGTATCGGTGAGGGGGCGCGGCTGATGCTGGCCGCCCTTGCCGTGCTGGGCGTGCCGCATTGGGCGGTGTACCCGGGTGGGCCGGTGCCGCCGCCGGGTGTGCCGCTGCTGGTTGCTGCAAACCCTGCCGTACTGGGCTGGGCGCTGTTTCGCCTGGGGCGGCGCATGGTTCGGGGCCGTCGCGTGATCGGCTATTGGGCGTGGGAGCTGCCAGTGGCCCCCCCGGCGTGGCGTGACGCGGCGCGTTACGTGCACGCGGTCTGGGCGCCGTCGCAATTCAGCGCCGATGCGTTGCGCCTGCTGGTGCCAAATGTTCGGGTGGTGCCGCACCCGGTCGCTGCCCGGCCGCCCGTGCCGTCTAATGTAGGGCGGAAGGCGCTTGGCCTGCCCGACGATGCGGTGGTCACGCTGGTTGCGTTTAACCTGGCGTCCAGTTTCGAACGCAAGAACCCGCTGGCCGCCATAGCCGCGCATCGGCGGGCGTTCGCTGAGCGTGCCGACCGCATTCTGCTACTGCGCGTCGGCAACCCCAACAGTTTTCCCGACGATTTTGCCCGGCTTCGTGCCGCAGCCACCGCACCCAATATCCGGATCGACACCCGCCCCCTGTCAGACGCTGATAATTGGGCCGTCATGGCCGCGTGTGACATTGTGTTGTCGCTACATCGTAGCGAGGGTTTTGGCCTGGTTCCGGCCGAGGCCATGCTGCTGGGCCTGCCCGTGATCGCCACCGATTGGTCGGGCACGCAGACGTTTCTGTCGGCAGAGTGTGCGGCGCTGGTACCGGTCCAGCTGATCCCGGCCAAGGACCCGCGGGGCGTATTCGTAGCACCCGGTGCGGTATGGGCCGATCCGGACGTGGCGGTCGCCGCCCAACACCTGGTGCGCCTGGCCAACGACCCGGGCGCCCGGCGCGCCCTGGGCCAGGCCGGACGTGTGGCGGCGCTGCAACGCCTAGGCACTGGCCCGTTGCAGGACGCTCTGGCGGCGTTGGCCGGGCAGGGGGGTGCACAATCGATATTGAGCACCGGGTCCGGCGCATGAGGGTCCTGGTCTGGCAATGGGGCCGGCGCGGGGCCGGTCCGCGGGTGGCGGTCACGCTGGCGCAGTATCTGGCCGAAATCCCCGGCATGACGGTGCTGCTGTCGCTATCGACGGGTGCCGAGTTGCTGCAAACCAGCACGCCACCGGTCCCGGACCTGCCCTTTGCAACCTATGGCGGACTGCCGGGTCTGCTACGCCGGGTGGCAATGGCACCGTTGCTGATACCGCGGCTGGAGCGATGGTTGCGCGAACAGCGAATCGACGTCGCCCTTTGCGCCATGCCTGCGGCGCTGGATTGGATGATGTCGGCTGCGTTGGGACGGGCGCAAATCCCGTTCGCGGTCGTGGTACACGACGCCATGCCGCACCCGGGCGACATGTTTCCGTCCCAGCTGCGCCTGCAACGCCGGCTGCTGCGGCAGGCGGGGGGCGCGTTTACACTCAGCCAGCATGTGGCTGATAGCTTGATTACCGATGGGACGCGGGTGTTCCGGTCATCGCACCCACCGTTCGCCTTTGGCACGCCCCCAGCACCGCCAGGCGCGCATGGTGGGCCACTACGCTTGCTAAGCTTCGGCGGGCTTTTGGCCTATAAGGGATTGGACCTGCTTGCGGGCGGGCTTGCCGCAGTGGGGCCGCGCCCGGACCTGGTCGTCCGCATCGTCGGGCAGGGACCC
>JAYVTX010000010.1:0-2577 GCA_043788425.1 Rhodospirillales bacterium | reverse complement strand
CGACGCGCGTAACGTCCTCCATGGCTGTGCCGGGGCGGAACAGGCCCGGTGGCAATCCGATGATGCGTTCGAACGCAGGGTTTATGAAAACGACCCGGCGGTGGGCGTCGCTGATGAGCAGCCCTGTGGGCAGGGCGGCCAAAACCGCTGCCACCGCGTTCGAAAGCGGGGCGCTAAATCCGGGCGGGGTCGGTGCTGTCAGGCTTGGCAACGGCGCGGCACACTGCCGTATATCCGCCGGGCCAGCCAGATCATCCACGTGGGCGAAGTCCGGCATAGGCGGAGCCGTGCAGTGCTACCAGGGCCGCGGTCAAAACCAGCACCGCCATGGCCTGATGCAGGGTGCCTAACGAAACAGGAACTACCCAAAGCAGCGTGACCACGCCCATGACGTATTGCGCCATGACCGCGATGCCAAGCGCCACCAGCGCGCGCCGCGGACCGCCGCCGCGATAAAGCGCCCATCCCGTTACACTCAGCGTCAACAGCGCCGTCATCGTTGCCAGAAGCCGATGGTTGAATTGGACGGCTGCAATATTCTCGGTCCAATTTCGCCAAAACGGTGCCAACGCCAGATAGCCATCTGGCACAAGCCGCCCGTCCATCAATGGATAGGTGTTATAGGTCAGCCCAGCCTTCATCCCCGCGACGAACCCACCCGCGATGATCGTCAGCGCTACCGCCGCGCACACCCATCGTAGCCGTATTTGTAGTGGGCCTGGCTGCCCGCCTGTACCCGGCACGCCCCGCACGCCACGCCACGCCGATAGTGCCGTCCAGAGGATCGCCGCATACAACGTCAGCGCCAGCGACAGGTGGATCACAAGCCGGTAGGGCGACACGGCAGTGCTATCGGCGGCAAAACCGCTTGCGACCATGAACCAGCCAACCGCACCCTGCAGCCCGCCAAGTGCTAGCAACCCAAGCAGGCGCAATCCCAGGTGGCGTCCGATCGCCCCACGCCAGGCAAACCAGACTAAGGGCACCAGGAACGCAAACCCTATCAATCTTCCCCAGAGCCGGTGTGTCCACTCTAACCAGAAAATACCCTTGAAGCCCTCCAACCCAAACCCGTGGTTGACGAGCGAGTATTGCGGGATTTGCTGGTATAAACTGTATAGGCGCTGCCACTCACGCTCCGACAATGGCGGCAGGGTTCCCCGTAGCGGTGCCCACTCCATAATCGACAGACCAGATCCGGTCAGCCGGGTGGCACCGCCCAGGGTCACCATGACCAGGATCATCCCGCATAGTGCGAATAGCCAGATCGCGACCCCTAGCCGATCCCGTTGGGCCCGCAAGGCGGCACGTCCAAACCCAGTCTGATCGACGTCGAACGGCATAGAAACACGCTACCCTTAAAACAGCTCTATCCCAACAGATGGGCACCAACGCTTGCACTTGAAGTCGGGCCAGTGCTACCGCGCCCAAATGCGAATGTTTCAAAACAGCGCGCCCACATGCACCATTTGCGCAACATGATCCGCCCGGACGATGTGCCGGCTGGCCTGGTTGCCCTATCCGTCGTCGTTCCTGTTCGGAACGAAGGTGCAAATATTGAGCCGTTGATTGTCGAGATTACGGCGGCCCTGGCCGGTTTGGTGCACGAAATCGTCTATGTCGACGATGGCAGCAGCGACGATACTATCGCGCAACTCAGGCTGGCGCAGCGGCGCTGGCCGGACAGCCTGGTCGTGCGCCGGCACCGGGCCAGTTGTGGGCAGAGTGCGGCCATTATCACGGGCGTCGCGGCGGCCAGGGGGATGTGGGTGGCGACGCTGGATGGCGATGGGCAGAACGACCCGGCCGATATCCCAGCGTTGTTCAAGCAGGCACAGCATACCGCTGGGCGGTTCGCGTTGATCGCCGGGCATCGGACGCAGCGGCGGGATGGCTTGGTAAAGCGCCAGACGTCGCGCATCGCCAATCGCGTGCGTGCCGGGTTGCTGGGCGACAGCACGCCTGATACCGGCTGCGGATTGAAGTTGTTTCGCCGTGATGCGTTTCGGGCGCTGCCGCATTTTGATCACATGCACCGCTACCTGCCCGCACTGTTTTTGCGCGCCGGCGGCACCGTATCGTCGGTTGCCGTCAACCACCGCGCCCGGGTACGCGGCTCCTCGAAATACGGCACGTTCGACCGGCTATGGGTCGGCTTAGTCGATATGGCCGGTGTTGCCTGGCTGCAGCGCCGCGGTGCCCGGCCGATCGTCGAGCCTGACTTCGAGCCAGTGGCGGCGGATGTCTTGGCCGATATCGGGTCGGGGTGGCCCATTCCATGATCCGTAGTCTGGAAACGTTCACAAAGCCGTTGGCGTTGATCGTGGTCCTTTTGGTCAGCGGGTGGGCGTTGACCAGCCTTGGTTTGGGCGACGCCGTGCGTCAGGCCGGGAACCATGGCCCGGCGGTGTTTGCCGGCTTTGCAGCAATGGCGTGCGCACTGGGCGTGCCCCGGCAGGTCGTCGCCTATGCGGGCGGGCTGGCATTTGGGTTTTGGGAGGGCTCCTGCCTCGGGCTGCTCGCCATGGTGATGGGGTGCCTAGCCAATTTCGTCGGTTCCCGTTTTGCGGCCCGTGA
>JAYVTX010000009.1:0-3784 GCA_043788425.1 Rhodospirillales bacterium | reverse complement strand
CGTTAACGAAGAAATAGTCCGGCGGCCAGCACCAGCCCGATGACCACAACCGTGCCGCGCAGTACCCGCTCCGGCAATCGCTGCAACGCCCAGCTGCCGACAAAGCCGCCCGCGGTCGAGCCCACGCAGACCAGTGCAGCCGCCTTCCACTGTACGGCTGGAGACAACACGAAAACCAGTACGGCACCGAGATTGATGACCGCGGCCAGCGCGTTCTTCGTCGCCCCGGCCGCGCGCAGGCTAACCCCGGCACCGGTCAGCAGTGCCAGGATCAGAAAGCCGATCCCGCCGCCAAAATAGCCGCCGTAGACGCCGATCAGCCCCTGTACCGCTGCCGCCGTGCGGGGCCGCCGCCATTCGCCCACCAAAGGTCGCCGTACGTAGGACCCCCATGCAAACACGCCGGTCGCGAACAGCACCAGCCATGGCACGAGCCGGGTAAACACCGCGACCGGGGTGACCAGCAGCAGACCCGCCCCGGCCAATCCCCCGACGCCGGCGATACCCAGCAGTAGCGGCGCCGGTAGCCCTGGTGGGCCTACGACCGAGCGCCGGCTGGCCATGCCGGACACCACCTGGCTCGGGAACAGCGCCACGGTGCTGGTGACATTGGCCGATAGTGGGTCCAGCCCCCAAAGCAACAACGCCGGCAGTGTTACGAACGTGCCGCCACCCGCCAGCGCGTTCTGCGCCCCGGCCCAGGCGGCGGCCAGCAGAAGCCAGAACGCGCCCGTCATGGCCGTGATCCCCACAAGACTGGTATCCACAAGACCGGTACCCACAAGACCGATACCATCAAGATTGGGCACCCGACAAAACGACCACCCGCCGCCGCCGGGCAGGCTGTAGGGGCAGGCCGGCATACAGGTTCTTTGATGCCCCCGTGACCGTCACCCCGGCCGGTAACACGCGCCGGCCGAGCCGTTCCCACAACCTGGCAACCGGCGGCACGCACGCAACCGGCGGCACAAATAATGCGCCATCGCGCGACGTTACCTGAAACAGGCTGGCGCCGAGCAGCCGGCCGATCTGGCCCTGGGAGTACGGCTGGCCCTGGCCGAACGGCGTAACGTCCGTGTGCGCCCACACACCGACGCGGTTGGGGGCCACCACCAATACCTGGCCGTCATCGCGCAACACGCGCCATACCTCCCGCAGCAGCCGCCGGGCGCTCTCGGTCGTTTCCAGCGCATGGACCAGCAGGATGCGGTCGAAGCTGAGGCCGGCGAAGGGCAGCGCGTCATCCTCTACGGCCGCGGTGCGGTTGGCGGCGTTGGGCGGCCACGGCTGGGCTGGCAGTTCTGGAATGGCCGACAGCGTTACGCTGGCGGTGGGCCAGGCGTCCAGATACGGTGACGGGTAGCCCAGCCCGAGCATGGTCATGTCAGCGCAACCCGGCCAGGCACGCAGCAGGCAGTCCCGTACCAGATCGCGGGCCACGACGCCGCGGGCCGACGCATAGAACGCCGCTGGGGGGGGCGGGTCGGACATGAAACAGTTATACCGTACCCAGGCGAGATTCGCCTATCACCGCTATCTCGCTCTGGCATTTCGCTTTGCCAGCCCGGCGACCCGGGATAGCGTCGGGCTATGAAAAGACGCGCCCTTCTGCAGGCTGCCGGCACAACCCTTGCCATGCCTGCCTTGGCGCAGTCCCCGTCATCGCGCGTTCTGCGCTTCATCCCGCAGGCGGACGTCACAACCCTCGATCCGCTCGGCACCACGTCCTACGCCGTGCGCAACCATGGGCATTTGTGCTGGGACACGCTGTACGGCCTTGACGACCAATTCCAGCCGCATCCGCAGTTGGCCGAGGGGCATGTGCTGGACGGCCTGACCTGGACATTCACCCTACGCGCCGGCCCCCGCTTTCATGACAACGAGCCGGTTCGCGGCGCTGACGCCGTGGCCTCCATCCGGCGGTGGATGGTGCGCGACACGCATGGACAGACGCTGGCCGCGCGCCTCGATGACATGGTGGTGCTGGACGACCGGCGGTTCAGCCTGCGCCTACGCCGGCCATTTGGCGCGATGCTGGACGCGTTGGGCAAATCCAGTTCCTACCCCTGCTTCATCATGCCCGAGCGGTACGCCACGACGCCCCCAACCAAGGCGCTAACAGAGGTTGTGGGCAGCGGCCCCTATCGCTTCATGGCCGATGAGCGGCAGGCGGGCGTGCGCGCCGTGTACCAGCGGTTCGACGGCTACATCCCGACGCCGGGCGGCCCAACCACCGTTACGGCTGGACCGAAAATCGCGAACTTCGAGCGGGTCGAGTGGCAAATCATCACCGACAGCGCCACGTCCGCCGCCGCGCTGCAAAATGGCGAGGTTGATTGGTGGGAACGCGTCACCCCCGACCTACGCGGCCTGTTGCTGCGTAACGCCGGCGTTATGGTCGACCGGGTGGAGGAGAGCGGCACCGTCGCCATGCTGCGCCCCAACCACCTGACCGAACCGTTCAACGACCCGGCCGTCCGCCGCGCGATCCTGCCGGCGCTGGTACAGGCCGATTTCATGGGCGCCATAACCGATGACCGCACGCGGTGGACGGACGGGGTCGGCTGTTTTCCGGTCAAATCGCCGTTGGCGTCCGATGTGGGTCTGGACGCGGTGACGGGCGCACGCTCGCTCGACCGCGCCCGGGCGTTATTGCAGGCGACGGGCCACGCCGGCGCACGCACGATTGTGCTGAACCCGGGCGACCAGCCCAACAACACCGCATTGACGCTGGTCGCAGAGGATTTGCTGCGCCGGGTCGGACTGCAGGTGGAGGACGCGACAACGGATTTCAGCACCATGCTGGGCCGGCGCGCAAAGAAGGAGCCCCTGGACGCAGGCGGCTGGAGCGCGGTCATCGTGCTGTTTGGTGGTGAAGACCTGAACAACCCCGGCGGCCACCCGCTGCTGCGCGGCAATGGCGGCGACGCGTGGTTTGGCTGGCCCACCAGCCCGGTGATCGAGGGATTGCGAGACCAATGGTTCGATGCGCCCGATACCGCAGCCCGCGTTGCGATCGGGCGCGACATACAGCGGCAGTTCTTCGTCGACGTGCCGTACTGGCCGCTTGGGCAGTATTTTGTCGACACTGCCTATCGCCGGAACCTGACGGGAATCCGCCGCGGAATGACGTTACCGCTGAATGTGCGGCGCGCTGTCTGAGCAGGTCTTTCGCCTGGCTTGGTCATGCAAGGTTCAGTCAGCGCGCTGTGCCCTTCTGAAGGTAGCGTCAGGCAATTTTCCTGGTTCCAGGGGTGCTTTCCGACGAAGTTACGCTCCAGAGCGGGACGACGTGACGCTGTTTCGCACTTGCGCGGTTCGACCGTGATCTGATCCACCCTGTGTGCTGGGCAGGAGGCCAGCACCCATGGGTCATCCCTTATCCCTCGATCTCCGCCAGCGTGTTGTCTCCGCCGTTTTGGATGGCGGCCTGTCGAACAACAAAGCCGCGGCCCGGTTCGGGATCGCCTTCAGCACGGCCAACCTCTGGGTCCGCAAGTTCAAAGCCACCGGCAGCCTCGACCACGGCAAGATCGGTGGCTGCAGGCCGGCGACGCTGTCGGGCCCGCATCGGGACTGGCTGCTGGAGCGGTGCCGGAGCGGCCGCGACGTTACGCTACGCGGCCTGGTCGCCGAGCTGGCGCAAGTCCGCGGGCTGAAGGTCGACTACGTGTCGGTCTGGCGTTTTGTGCATGCCGAGGGGCTGTCGCATAAAAAAAAGACCATCCACGCGAGCGAGCAGGCCCGGATGTAGCCCGGCGGCGCGAGCAACGGCGACGCTACC
>JAYVTX010000008.1:0-3146 GCA_043788425.1 Rhodospirillales bacterium | reverse complement strand
GGATCGGGCCTGGCGGGCATCGCGGGCGTGGCGCTCAGCCAGATCGATAATGTCAGTCCCAATCTGGGCCAGGGCTACATCATCGACAGCTTTATGGTCGTGGTGTTTGGCGGCGTCGGCAATCTGTGGGGCACGGCGCTAGCCGCCCTACTGCTGGGCGTTGTGAACAAGGTTATGGAGCCGGTAGCCGGCGCGGTGCTGGGCAAAGTCGTTGTGCTGGTGCTGATCGTTCTATTCATCCAGCGCCGGCCGCGCGGCATGTTTCCGGTGAAGGGCCGGGCTGTCGAGACATGAGAGCGGCCTCTTGAAGGCGATCACGCTCACCATCGCCATCGTCCTGGGCGGCGCATTGCTGCTGGCAGCAGGCAACCAGCTCACACCGCCGGGTTCGGCGTTGCACGTTTCAGCCTATGGGCTGGCGCTGTTTGGCAAGTATCTGTGCTTTGCCATCCTGGCGCTGTCGGTCGATCTGGTTTGGGGCTATGCCGGTATCCTGACGCTTGGGCACGCGGCGTTCTTCGCGCTCGGCGGCTACGCGATGGGCATGTACCTCATGCGGCAGATCGGGGCCCGCGGTCAGTACGCAAATCCGGTGTTGCCCGATTTCATGGTGTTTCTGAACTACAAAGAACTTCCCTGGTTCTGGCAGGGCATGGACCATTTCCCCGTGGCCATGCTGGCCGGCCTGCTCGTGCCCGGCGTCCTGGCGGCAGCGTTTGGCTACTTGGCGTTTCGCAGCCGGGTCACGGGTGTGTATCTGTCGATCATTACCCAGGCACTGACCTACGCCCTACTGCTCGCATTCTTCCGTAACGACATGGGCTTCGGCGGCAATAATGGCCTGACCGACTTCAAGGAACTGCTCGGCTTCCCCCTAAGTGCCGATAGTACCCGCGCCGGGCTGTTGATCGCCAGCGCCGCCACGCTGTGCTTGATGCTGGCCGGTGCCTACGCATTGACCCGCTCCCGCCTCGGCCTCGTCCTGGTCGCCGTTCGAGATGCGGAGGCGCGAACCCGCTTTCTCGGCTACCGTCCGGAGCGGTACAAGCTCGCCATCTTCACCCTGTCGGCCATGATGGCGGCAATAGGCGGGGCGCTCTACGTGCCGCAGGTCGGCATCATCAATCCCGGTGAATTCGCGCCCGCCAATTCGATCGAGGCTGTGATCTGGGTCGCCGTCGGTGGGCGCGGCACGCTAATCGGCGCGATCCTCGGCGCAGTACTCGTCAATGGTGGCAAGACGCTGCTGACCGGAGCACTACCCGACGCTTGGCTATTTGCATTGGGCGCATTGTTTATTGTCGTGACCCTATTCCTGCCGCGCGGCCTGTTGGGTTTGGTTCGCAAGTGACGGAACCCACACTGCTGTATCTGGACGGCGTCAGCGTCAGCTTCGACGGGTTCAAGGCACTCCGAAACCTCAGCCTCGTGCTGGCCCCTGGTGAGATGCGGGCCGTAATTGGGCCAAACGGCGCCGGCAAAACCACGATGATGGACGTTATTACCGGTAAGACCCGGCCCGATACCGGGCGGGTGGTGTTTGGCGAAGGTACCGACCTCACGCGCCTCGACGAGCCCGCGATCGCTGCACTAGGCATCGGCCGGAAATTTCAGAAGCCGACCGTATTCGAGCCGTTGGCGGTCTGGGACAATTTGCTGCTGGCGCTCGCAAACCCGCGCGGGCCGGGCTTTACCCTGGGCGCCCGGCAGACACCAGCCGAGCGGGACCGTATTGCGGGCATTCTTGACACGATCCGCCTCGCCCCACACGCCAAGGCAGTGGCCGGGTCGCTCAGTCACGGGCAGAAACAGTGGCTGGAGATCGGGATGCTGCTGGCGCAGGAGCCGCAACTGCTACTGGTTGACGAACCGGTCGCAGGCATGACCGACGCCGAAACGGAGCAGACGGCGGAGCTGCTGCGAACCATCAACAAAACCCGCAGCGTGGTGGTGGTCGAGCACGATATGGCGTTCGTCCGCGCCCTGGGCGTCATGGTCACGTGCCTGCATGAGGGTTCGGTGCTGAGCGAGGGTACGATCGACCACGTGAGTGCGGACCCCCGGGTGATCGAGGTTTATCTCGGGCGCTGACAGGACGGCCCCTTTTGCCATACGCGCGTTACGCGGCGGCCGTCATCAATGTGGCCGGGTCGGCACCAACGCGGCCCGTCTCGTCCCCGACCACTGCGCGGGCTAGGCGGAAATCGTATGCAACCGTGCGCAGCCCGGGGAAAGGGGATCGTGGACGATCGGCCACCGGCGCAACAACCAGCGCGTGCGACACGCCAAAAACCGTGTCGGTTTCGATATAGGTGTCGTGCTGGAAATAGACGGCCGTCACCAACTCGCGATAGCCGGGCGCGCCGATCAGGAAGTGCGTGTGCGCCGGCCTGCAGCCATGGCGGTTCTGGGCGCGGATCATGGTGCCGACCGGGCCGTCCGTGGGTATCAAGTAGCCGATCGGCATCGTGGCGCGGAACCGGTACTGACCGTGCGCATCGGTCTGGAACCGGGCGCGCCAATCCATCGTGCCCGGTTCGGCCGATTGCAAATCGTACGCGCCATCCGGGTTGGTCTGCCATACTTCGACCGAGGCATGGCCAACCGGCTCCCCAACCTCATCCTGGACAGTGCCGAAAAATCCAATCTCCTCACCCTGTGATACCGTGGCGATGCAGGCACCAGCCGGCAGCAACGGCGCGTCAGAGCGATAGAACGGCCCCAGCAGGCTGGTTTCCGTACCCACCGTCGCGGCCCGGCCGTCATGCAGGATGTTGACCATGCGCGACAGGCCGAGCGTGTCCGATAGCAGGATGAACTCCTGCCGATACGGCGTGCATGCCTGCCCTACCGCGGTCATGAAGGCGATGCCCTGCAGCCACTCCTCGGGCCGCAACGACACCTCGCGCGTAAAAGCATGCAGGTGACGCACGGCGGCGTCCATAATCTCCCGCAGCCGGGGGTCGGTCGTGGTCGCCATCTGCTGCAGCACGGCGTCCGTCAGGGTATGTTCGGTCAGATCGGCCATCGTCGCCCCCGTTCTGGTATTCGCGTCACGGCGTCACGCAATCATGCTGCTTCAGCGTGCAGCAGAATACGGCTGGCGACAAACATCTGTCGGCCCCCGCCTTGCATGGCTGCCGGGC
>JAYVTX010000007.1:0-12066 GCA_043788425.1 Rhodospirillales bacterium | reverse complement strand
ATCGTCGACGGCCAAATCATCGGTGGCGTGGCACAGGGCATCGGCACGGCGCTGTATGAGGAGATGGCGTTCGACGCCGCGGGCCAGCCCAGTGCCGCGACGCTCGCGGATTACGCGCTACCGGGTGCGACGGAGGTTCCGGTGTTGCGGATCGACCATATGGAAACGCCGTCGCCCTATACGCGGTTTGGGCAGAAGGGCCTGGGTGAGGGTGGGGCGATCGGTCCGCCGGCTGCCATCGCCAATGCCGTGAACGACGCACTGCGTCCCCTGGGCGCGCGGGTGGACCGGCTGCCGATCACGGCGCACCGGGTCGTGGCCGCGATTATGGCCGCGAACCTGGCCGCACCCCGATGAAGCCGGTCGTGTTTGGCTGGTCCAGCCCGTCCGGCATGGCCGCGGCCATCCTGGCGCTTGCGGATCCCGACGCGCGGGCGATGGCCGGTGGGCAATCGCTGGGGCCGATGCTGAACCTGCGTGCCACGCGTCCCGCAACCGTTGTGCCGTTGGTGGGGCTGGCGGAGCTTCATGGGGTGGAGGAAACCGCCGACGCGATCACGCTGGGTGCGGCCACCACCCACGCGGAGATCGCCGACGGGCGCACGCCGGATTTGGCTCTACCCGGCCCCACCCTGGCCCGGATCGCCAGCGGTATCGCCTATCGCGCCATTCGCAATCGCGGCACGCTCGGCGGCAGCCTGTGCCATGCAGACCCCGCCGCGGACTGGTTGACGACGCTGACGGCGCTATCGGCCACGGTGCTGACCACCCGGCGGGCACTGCCGATCGATCAATTCGTCACCGGCCCGTATCGCACGGCGCTCGATGCTGGGGAGATCGTGCGGGCCGTGCGCATACCCCGTCCGCCGGCTGGCGCGCGGTTCGGATATCACAAGCTGTGCTGCAAGCCCGGCCAGTTTGCGCACGCCATGGTTGCCGTTCTGATTACCGGCGGTATGCGCATAGCCATCGGCGCTATCGGTGGACCGCCGATTGTGCTGTCCCACCCGGATGACGCGACGGCGGCGCTGGACTTTCTGGACCCGGTCGACCGTCAGTTGCAGATGGTCGCGATGCGGCGCGCCTTGGCGCAGGCTAGTGAGATGGGGGCGGGAGCATGAGCGACCTGGCCACCCAGGCCCGTATGACGGCCGTGACGCTGACCGTGAACGGCCGCCCCGTATCGGCGACGGTCGAGCCACGCACCCACCTGGCTGACTTTCTGCGTGATCACCTATTGCTGACCGGCACGCATACCGGCTGCGAACACGGCGTGTGCGGCGCATGCACCGTCATGCTGGATGGCGCGCCAGCCCGGGCGTGCATCGCGCTGGTGGCCGGGTGCGCCGGTGCGGCGGTGCAAACGATCGAGGGGTTGGACGCCGATCCGGTCGTAACCCGGCTCCGCGCGGCATTCACGGCGGACCATGCCCTGCAATGCGGCTATTGCACGCCGGGCATGCTGATTACGGCGCGGGATATCGTAACCCGGTTGCCGGGCGCCGATGACGACACGATCCGGTTGGAGTTGGCGGGAAACCTGTGCCGGTGCACTGGCTATAACGGCATCGTCCGCGCCATCCGCCGTGTGCTGGATGAGCGTATGGACCTGATCCGACCAACCCTGGCGCCCGTACCTGCGTCCCGGTTCGGCTTTATTGAAACCGCGGTCCAGCCAGCCGTAGTACCAATCCCCGCCTCACCGGGCCTAACGCAGCGCCTACGCTTCGCCGTGCCGGCCGGCCGTGTTTGGGACGCCTTGCAGGACCCGACGCTGATTGCCGCCTGCATTCCCGGTGCGACGCTGACAGCGGCAAGCCCGGGGCAGATCGCCGGCACGATGCAGGTGGCGCTCGGCCCCGTGCGGGCGCGCTTCGCAGGCTCGGCCACGCTCGCGTACGACGATGCGGCACGCACCGGCACGGTCGAGGGTACGGGACAGGACGGCAGCACGCGGTTGAATGCAGGCGCACGGTTTGCCGTAACCCCCGATGGGGAGGAGGCGTGTCTGTTGGTCGTGACCGTCGAGTACGGCCTGCGCGGGGCGCTCGCGCAATTGGCAAAGGGCCGGGTTGTGGACCTGCTGGCGGCTGAGATCGCTGGCACATTTGCCCGGAACCTGGCCGCGCGGCTGGCCGGGCGAGAGAGTGTGGCGGCTAACACCATGCCCGGCGGTGGGCTGCTGTTGCGCGCGGCCTGGGCCTGGGTGCGGCGGTATCTGTCGTGGCCGGGTCAGCGGCGGCCCTGATAATGGCACAGGCTTTGCAGGTTTAGACGCATGGCCAATGCCCACGCCACCGTCCTACACGACCGCTTCGGCGCCGCTGCCCCAGCGATCGGGATCGTAGGTAACGATCTGGCGGCCACCGTCCTGGCCCGGCGCACGCACCGCCGCTACGACGATCGCCCGGTACCGCAGGCGCTGCTGGACACGCTTTGCTGCGCCGCCTTGTCCGCGTCGTCCAAGTCGGATTTTCAGCAGGCTTCGATCCTGCAAGTATTCGACCCGGCGGCCCGCGCGACCCTCGCTAAGCCATTCCCTGCCATGCCCTGGATCGGCACTGCCCCCGTGTTTTTCGTGTTCCTGGGCGATACACGCCGGTTGCAGCGTTTGGGCGAAATGCGGGGACATCCCGCCAGCAACCAAGGGCTGGAGGGCTTCTTCAACGCGACCGTCGACGCGGCGCTCGCCCTGCAAACGTTCATTCTGTGTGCGGAAGACGCAGGGCTCGGCACGTGCCCGATCAGCGTGCTGCGGAACGAGGCGTCGCTGGTGGCGTCCACCCTGCACCTGCCAGGCGGCGTGTTTCCCGTGGCTGGCCTATGCGTCGGGTGGCCGGCCGATGCGGGGCACGTCAGCATGAGGCTTCCTCCCACACTCACGCTCCATCGCGACCGTTACGATGACACCGCGCTACCCGCCGCCATCGCCGCGTACGATACCGAGCGGGAGGCGCGCAATCCTACCCCGGCCACCAAACAGCGCGCGCCGGACCGGTTTGGCACGGCCGCGCAATACGGCTGGTCCGAGGACAAAGCCCGGCAGTCCGCCCAGGGCGAAGGTGCGGCGTTTCCCCCATGGCTTCGCCAGCAGGGCTTCACCTTTGACTAGCCTCTCTTCAACACAGGAGATCATGCCATGAACACCAATCGACGTACTCTGCTGGCGACCGGCGCCCTCGCGACTGGCGCATTCCTGACCGGCGCGCGCCTGACGCCGGCGCAGGCTGCCACAATGGCCGAGATCAAAACGCGCGGTTTCATGGTCGTCGCGACGGAGGACGACTTCAAACCGTTCGAGTTCATCAAGGACGGCAAGCCCACCGGCTACGATACCGAGTTGCTGGAGCTGATGCGCAAAAGCGTGCCGTTTGAGATCAAGCAGGAGACGATCCCCTGGACCGGCCTGCTACCCGGCGTCGGCAGCGGCAAGTACGACGCCGCCGTGACCGCCGCGCTGATCACCAAGGAGCGTGAAGCGTTCCTTGAGTTCTGCAGTCCGATTGCGGAATCGACTGACTACTACGTGAAGAAAAAGGGCAATACCGCCATTACCGGCATCAAAGACCTGGCTGGCAAGAAGTGCGGCGTGCAGGCGGGCAGCGCGATGCTGAGCGCCCTGCCGGAGTTGGAAGAGATGTTGAAGGCAACCGGCGGCAAGATGGGTGAGGTGGTGCAGTACGTGAGCTACCCCGAAGCCTATCAGGACCTGGCGATTGGGCGCACCGACTACGTGGTGAACACGCAAATCAACCTGCAAAGCCTGGTACAGGACAAGCCCGGCGTGTTCGAGCTGGGCCAGGCCGTTTCGAAGAAAATCTACATCGCCTGGGCCGTAAAGAAGGGCAATACCGAGGTTCGCGACCTGCTGGACACGTTCCTGATCGGCGCGCGCAAATCAGGCGAGATGGCGAAGCTGCAGCAGAAATGGTTCGGCCTGACGTTCAACATGCCGGAACATGCGACCGCGGGCTGACGCAGGCGCGGTGTGGGGCGGTAAGCAGGGCCAGTGAGTACCGCCAGTGAGCGCGGCTGACTATCTGGCCCTGCTGCAGGGGGCCGGGTTCACGGTCATGTTCTCGGTCGCGGCCATGGTCATCGGCATACCGGCCGGGCTGGGCCTGGCGCTGGTACGCTGGGCCCGGGTGCCAGTTCTGGCGCCTGGGGTCGCGCTGCTGGTCAGCGTGCTGCGTGCTGCCCCGGCGGTCACATTGGCGCTGCTTATCTTCTTCGCCCTGCCGCGTACCGGCCTCTCGTTGGGGCCGATTGCGGCAGGGATTGCGACGCTGGCGCTGTCCACGACTGCGTTCAATTGCGAGATTTGGCGGGCCGCGCTGCTGGCGCTGCCGCGAGACCAGTTGGACGCGGCACTCGCTATGGGGATGTCGCGCGGCCTGCGCTTCCGGCGGATCGTGCTGCCGCAAGTGGCACGGGCCGCCCTGCCGGCATTGGTGAACGAGCTGACACTGCTGGTAAAAGTAAGCCCGGCCATCGCAGTGCTGGGCGTGGTCGACATCACCCGGGCCGCCGTCCGGATTGGCGCGCAATCGTACGAGCCGCTGCCACCGTTCATGGCGGCGCTGGTGATCTACAGCCTGATCGTATTCCTGTTTGTCCGTATGCAGCGCGTTGTGGAGCGGCGCTTCGCATGACGCCGTACCCGTCATGATCCAGGAGTTCGCGATCGTTTGGGCGCAACGTGCGCTGCTGCTGGACGGCTTTGTGACCACGCTATGGGTCGCGGCGTTGGCGTCTGCCGGGGCGCTGGGCTTGGGTGCCGTATTGTCGACGGCGCTCATGTCCCGCAATCGCCCCGTAGCTCGGCTTGCAACGATCCTGGTCGACGCCATGCGGTGCGTGCCGTTCCTGCTATTTGCCTACCTGATCTATTACGGCCTGCCGTCGATCGGCGTGCGTTTGGGCAACCTCAGCTCCGGGGTAGCCGCACTGGTTGTCTACCACATGGCCTACATGGCGGAGTTGCTGCGCGGTGCGTGGTCCGGACTGGCGGTTGAGACGATTGAGGCTGGGCGGGCGTTCGGCTTCCACGGTTTTGGGCTGTTCCGCCGGGTCATTTTGCCGCCGGTGATGGAGGCGTCGTTGCCGAACCTGGGCAACCAAGTCATCCAGGTCATTAAAGACAGCGCGTTCCTGACCATCATTGCCGTGCAAGAGCTGACGCATGCCGCGACCGCGATTCAGGCCACGTACTACGTGCCATTCGGCTCGTTCATCGCCGCCGTCATGCTGTATTGGCTGCTGTGCCTGGCGGTGGAGGGCGTGGTCGCACTAGCGTCTGCCCGGGCGGAGGCACGGCGATGATGGAGGCGAGCGTGGACCAAGCCCAAACACCCGTATTGCGGGTTCGCGGCCTGGGTAAGGACTTTGCCGGCGTAACGGTCCTGGACGGCATCAACCTGGACGTGGCCCGGGGCGAGGTGGTGTGCGTGCTGGGCCCATCCGGCTCCGGCAAGTCCACGCTGTTGCGCTGCATTAATTGGCTGGAGCGGCCGGATCGTGGCCAGGTCTACCTTGGCAAGACCCAAGTCGGCGTCCGGGCTGGCGGCAACATCCCCATGCCAGACGCGGAGTTGGCGCGGCTTCGCACCCGCGTCGGGTTCGTCTTTCAGCACTTTGCGCTCTGGCCCCATCTAACGGTTTTGCAAAACATCACCGAGGCGCCGCTCCATGCCCAGCGCCGCCCCCGTGCCGAGGTATTGCCGGAGGCGGAGGCGTTACTTGCCAAGGTCGGGCTACTGGACAAACGCGACGCCTACCCGGCCCGGCTTTCCGGCGGGCAAAAGCAGCGCGTTGGCATTGTGCGGGCGCTGATGATGCGGCCAGAACTGCTGTTGTTCGACGAGCCGACGAGTGCGCTGGATCCTGAGCTGGTGGGGGAGGTCCTGGCGGTCATGCAAGGCCTGGCGAGCGAGGGTATGACGATGATCGTCGTGACGCATGAAATGGCGTTTGCGCAGGAGGCCGCCAGCCGCGTTGTGTTCATGGACCAAGGCATGATCGTCGAGACCGCCAGCCCGGAGCGCTTTTTCACCGCCCCAGAAACCGACCGTGCCCGGCAGTTCCTGCTGCGCTACGCAACCCGTAAGGAGACACCGTGACCGACCCCATATTCCACATGATCCCGGGCGCGCCGAAGCCTGTCGCCCCGTATAGCCATGTCGTGGAGCAGGACGGTTGGTTGTTCGTAACTGGCCAGCTTGCGACCGACCCGTCCGATGACAGCCTGCCGCTGCCGGACGGGATTGTGGCGCAGACGGCCAAGGTGATGGACAACCTGCAGCGTGCCCTAGGCGGTGCCGGGGCGTCGTTTGCGAATGTCGTGTGCGTTCGAATCTTCCTCACGCATTTCGATCGGGACTACGCGGCGATGAATACGCTGTACGCCACGTACTTTCCGCCCGACCGGCTGCCGGCCCGAACGACGGTGGGCGTAACCGGACTGGCCCGCGGCGGCATCGTCGAGATTGATCTGATCGCGCGCCGCTAACCAGCCGCCTCAATCGGCATCCAGCCGCCATCCACCCGGCGAAAGCGGGGGGTGGTAAACGCGGCAATGACGGGGATGTCCGGCCACGCGGCCCGCCATGCGTCACCTTGGATCATCGCGACTGCCAGGCCAACTGGCGTGATCCCCGCGGCATGTAGCAAGGCCAACCCCGCCCGGGCCGAACTGCCAGTGCTGATTACGTCATCGACCAGCAGCACGCGCTGGCCCTGCAGCCGGGGGTCGAGCCACATGCGCCGGGTCGCGTTGACGCCGGTTGCGGGTGACGTGATGGACGCCAGCGGCGCTGACAGCGCGTCGTCATACCAGCGCTTCCGCGTCGTGGACGGCGCAACCCAATTCGCATGGCCCAGCGCCCGGGCCACGGCCGCGCCCACGGTGTGGCCCAGCGTCGGTAGCCCCACCACAATTTCCGTCCGCCAGGGCGCGACCTGGTCCGCGATCCAGATTGCGAGTTGGTCGAGCACGGCAAAAGACGCTTGGTTGGCGATCAACCCGGCCACTGCCGTGTCGCCGAAGTCGCGCAATGGCAGCACCAGACGGCGTTCATCCGGCATCGGTGCCGCGTAGGCCGTCTTCCAAGGCCCCGGCTCCACTCCGGCCGTCGCAAACGCCTGCCAAAACGGTGACGCCCGATCGGCCTGTGTCAGGCGGCAACCGCCATCGGTGCCGGGACTAGCGGGCTGGTAACTTCGTGGCGGCGTCCGGCACGTAGCGCGAAGGCGGGCACGATCATCTGCGGCGACACCACCTTCTCACCGCTATTATCGGCCAGCTCAAACCGGCCGTCTTGCAGGTCCAGCACCGATATATCCGCCTCCCGCCCGACCTGTAGCGTGCCGATTGTATCGGCCATTCGCAGCATTGCGGCGGGCCCGGTCGTGACGGTCGCGATCACATTCGGCAGCGTCATGCCGAGCGCCAGTAGCTTGGTCATCGCGTTGGTCAGGTTGAACGGGGCCACGCCGAAGAACGGGTTTGCGGACCGGTCCGTGCCGGCGCCCGGTACACGCACGTTGTAGCCGTGCATGTCCGCACCCAGCGTATGCGGCACGATTCCAGCGGCTAGCACCCGCCGGGCCATGTCGAAAGAGAAGTGCGAGCCATGGCCGACATCGACCGTGACGCCACGCTCCAGCGCGGCCCACACGACGGGATGGACCTGCCCGGTTTCGGCGGAGATGAAGCCGCCCGGATGGCGCGTAAACGGGTGCGCCAGAACGTCGCCCGCTTCCATAAGCGGTATCAGGGCGCGCACGACCTCATCCGGATCGATCGTTACGCCGTCCGCCTCCGGCCATAGCTGCCCCAAGTGGATATAGAGCGGCAACCCAGCCTCACGGGCGATCTGCTTGCCGATTTTGATAACCTCCAGCCCCCATCGCGATGCGCCGCCGATCTCCGCATGGGCCTTGATCCCGCGCACCAGGTCCGGATTTTCACGCGCGGCACGCACCGTGTGTTCCACATTAAGCTGACCCGGGCCGTACAGGTCGGGGTACAAATGTCCCTCCAGCCCGCCGACCAGATAGGCGGAGATGAAGCACAGCACGCGCGTATGCGCCGGTTCGGCAACGTAGGCGCGAAAACCCGGTATGGTCATGCAGCTCGGGCCGCCCTGGTCCACAACGGTCGTGACCCCGCTATCGACGCCAACCATGTCGGCGTTCAGGCCGAACTTGCCCGTCACGTGCTGATAGATGTGGCCGTGCGTGTCGATCATGCCGGGAATAACGATCTTTCCCGCAACATCGACAGTGTCGCGCGCTGCGTCCTGCGGCAGGGATGGCGCAATGGCGGCGATGCGGCCATTCAGGATGCCGATATCGGCGATGCCGTCCCGCCCCGTCGCGGGATCGATAATGCGGCCGCCCCGCAAGATGGTATCCAAACCTGCCATGGCGCGAGCCTCCGTCGGACGTTACTCGATTACCGGACTATGCGGGACGGCTATGCTGCGGTGCAAGGCTGGACGTCGGCCCAGATTACGCCGTCCTTCACAGATACGGGATAGGTGCGTAGCGCCGGGCAGTGCGGCCCGCGAGTCTTGTGCCCGGTCGGGATGTGGAACTGTCCTTGGTGGCGTGGGCAGTTGACGTGCTCGCCCTCCACACTGCCCTGGCTCAGCCATGCCGCGTGATGCGGGCAGATGGCCGCGGTGGCGTAGACATTTCCTGCAATGGCGTACAGCAGCAGCGCGACACCGCCTGCCTCCACCTCAAGCGGAGAGTGGCGGTCTAGCGCGTCTAGGGTCGCGGCTTGGGTCCAAATAGCCAGCGGTCAATGCCCAACAGCTTCGATACGACCGGTTTTCGCGGACGTCAGCGCCGCCTCCAAAACGGCAGCCGTGTTCAGCATGTCATGGGCAGACACCGGGTAGGCTGATCGCCCCAAGCAGGCGAGCGCGAATGCCTCAAGGTTGGCAAGAACAGCGTTTGCGGGTGGAAACTCCTGGACCTCTCGTGCATGTCCGCGACGGCTCACGGTCAATGTCCAGCCTTCCGGTGCCTCCGGATGCGCGCGGTCCCGCACTTCGGCCCAGCCGGCGCTGCCATACACCGCAAACCGCCCGTCGAATGGGGTTGCAAGGATCGCGCTGATCATCGCATTGGCCCCGTTCCCGAATGTAAGCAGTATGGCAAGACTGTCGCCATTGGCCAGGAAGTGGCCCGGCTGACGTAGGCGCGACAGCACGCTTTCCGCCGGGCCGAATATGCTGACGGCTAGGTCCAGGAGATGAATGCCGGTGGCCGTCATCGGGCCCGCCGGCGCCTCGGTTGGAGAGAGACGCCAATTATCGGCACTCAACTGCAGGAATTTGTCCTGGCTGAAATTGGCTTCGATCTGCAGCGGCGTCCCCAGCGCACCCGCGTCTACCAGGGCGCGTAGTGCCAGCACCGGGGGCTCGAACCGCCGCTCATGCCCGACGCCTAGTGTGACACCGGCCCGCGCACAGGCGTCGATCGCGGCCGCAGCGTCGGCGCGGGTCAGGCATAGCGGCTTTTCGCAGAACACGTGCTTTCCCGCTTGCGCCGCCGCCATGATCTGCCCGGCGTGAAACCGGTGCGGTGTACATAGGATCACGGCGTCGATCGTCGTGTCGGCCAACAACGCGTCGTAACCGGCTGCAAACGCCAGACCCGGCATTGCCGCCCTAGGATCTAGGTCAGTCGACGCCACGACCCGCATCACGGGACTGTCCGCCAGCGTCGTCACGACCGTGCGGCCCCACCATCCCAGCCCTACTATTCCAGCCCGGGCGGTGCCGATCACTATTTAATGGCGATCGGATTGATCGGTGATCCGGTGCCGCCCGTGATATTCAGCGGCGGGCCGGTGAAGAAAAACTCATACACCCGGTCCGCCGCGCAATCCCGTGCCAGGTCCGCCACGTCGAACATTTCACCCATTGTTAGGCCCATTGCGGGAATGACCACCCAATGCCAGGGCTGCTTCGCGTCGGTACATTCGTTGGGCCGTACCTCCACCCCCCAGGTGTCGGAGCAGATGGCCGCGATCTCATGCGCCTGGCACCAGTAACAATTCTCAAACCGCACGCCCGGCGCGTCGCCGCCAGCGTAGCCGCCCCATTTGCCCTCGGCCCGGCATCGCTCCATCTGGCCGGTACGGATGATGACGAAATCGCCGCGCTTGATCGTAACGCCCTGGGCGGCTGCGGTTTCATCCAGCTCGGCATTGCTGATCCCGTACCCGTCGGGCAGCCAGTCCAGCCCCCTGTGCCGCGCCACGTCCAACAACACGCCGCGGCCAACCATCTTGGCGATCGCGTGCTCGATACCAAGCTCATGCACGCCGCCGCTATCGACGCGGCTGGCGCTGAAGCCGTTGTACATTTTATCATCGAGGAAGATGTGGCCCAGGCTGTCCCAATGGGTCGCGGCCTGTACGGGCATGTTCAGCGCATCATCGGCGTAACGCAGTGTCTCACCGGGCCCGGCGGCGTCAAACCGGCCTGCAACGGCGTCGGTGCCAGTGGCCAGCATCGTGTGGATCGGGTTCCAGCGCCCGCCAAACAGGCCGTTTTGCGGTCCCTGATTATTGAGCGGGATGCCCATCGCGAACACCTGGCCGCGCCGGATCAACTGGGCGGCACCCACAACGTCCGCCGGCTGAATGTGGTTCAGGGTCCCGATCTGGTCATTGGCACCCCAACGGCCCCAATTCTTCAGCTTCTCGGCCGCCGCGTAGATGGCCGGCCGCCCGGCAGAAATGTCCATGCCCGTACCTCCAGCACTAAACCGTGGGAAAGTTCAATTCGATCGTGACGCCGTTCGGGTCTTCGAGGAAAACCTGCTCGAGGTTCAGGGACGGCACCATCCGGTCCCGAAACGGCACGCCGGCCGCGCGGAACCGGTCGCGCATGGCACCCACATCGGCGCCGACAAACGCCACGTGATCGATCGTGCCGGTGCCCTTCGCGTCCATGTCCTTGTCACCCAGGTAGTCTTTCAGCCCGGCCGGGTCGCTCGGATCGATCCCAACCACATGCACCACGGCGATATTGTTCTGATACAGCCAGACGCCCGGGAACGGGAAGCTCGGCCGCGGCCCGACGGTAAAGCCCAGCACGTCGGCATAGAACCGCTCGGTTGCTGCCAGGTCGGTGGTGCGGATGGAATAGTGATCCAGGCGAGTGATGGGCATGTCGTCCTCCTTTGAAGGCACTCCTTGACGGTTCCACCGCAACCGCGATCTGTTGAACACGTCAAGAGGGGAACGGTCCTGAAAGCCGCCGCATTCGACTACGTCCGCGCCAAAACCGTGGCCGAGGCGCTAGACCTGCTTGTGCAGCATGGTGATACGGCGAAGCTGCTGGCGGGCGGGCAGAGCCTGTTGCCGGCGCTGAACCTCCGGCTATCTGCGCCAGCGTGGCTGATCGATATTGGCCGGATTTCAGAATTGCGGGGCGTGACCGTCCGGGGCACAACGCTGCGGATTGGTGCCATGACGACCCATGCGGAACTGGCCGCCGCACCCGATGTCGCGCGGCTGGTGCCCATGTTGGTGCGGGCCGTGTCGCATATTGCCCACTCAGCGATCCGCGGCCGTGGCACGATCGGTGGCAGCCTGGCCAATGCCGACCCGGCCGCCGAGATGCCTGCCTGCGCCCTGGCCCTGGATGCACGCGTGATCGTTCAATCGCCCGCTGGCACCCGGGTAATCCCTGCCCACGCCTTTTTCACTGGCCTGTTTGAAACCGCGCTGGCCCCCACCGAAATCCTCGTCGCAATTGAGATCGACGCTTCCACTGCGCCGTGGGGTTTTCAGGAACTCGCCCGGCGCAGCGGTGACTACGCCATCGTCGGCCTAGCCGCCCAGACCGTGCCCGGCGCGGCGCCCCGGCTGGCCTATTTCTCGGTGGGCGCGACCGCCATGCTGGCCCCCCAAGCGGCGCTGGCGCTGGCGCACGGGATCGACGCCGCTTGCGCCGCGTTGCCGCAGGACCTGGACCCGCCATCGGATTTGCAGGCCAGCAGCAAGACGCGCCTGGCCCTGGCGCAGGTGCTGCTACGCCGGGT
>JAYVTX010000006.1:0-3481 GCA_043788425.1 Rhodospirillales bacterium | reverse complement strand
AATACATCCGACGACGTGCCAAAAGGCGTGCTCGTGCTCAGTATCGAGGGGCCGTTCTTCTTTGGTGCCGTGGACAGCCTCGATCGCGCCTTGGCGCATGCCCAAACCAAGGCCCATGCTGTCGTACTCCGGCTCGGTCACGTGCCATTTATCGATGCGACAGGCCTCGAGGCTCTTGGCCAGGCGATGCTGGACCTCGGGCGGCACGGTGTCCCGGTTATGATCTGCGAGGCAAACGGGCGCGTGCTGCGTAAACTGGTACGTGCCGGGCTGGTACGGACAGGATCAAAACGTTGGTACTACAGCACGCTGGCGCTCGCGATCACGCATTGCGGGGACAAATGAGCGTCCTGATCGGTTAGTCCCGAGACTGTCACATTAGCCCTACCGATTCGCCCCTGGCGTCCACTGCACGTCGCCGCCCTGGTTCAGTACGCGCCCCAGCACAAATAGATGGTCTGATAACCGGTTCAGCAGCCGGATTACGGCCGGGTTGACCACTTCCTCCCGCGCCAACTGCACCACCAGCCGTTCTGCCCGGCGGACGGTCGTACGTGCCACGTGGGCGTAGGCGGCGGCTGGAGTGCCGCCCGGTAGGATGAAGCTCGTCAGCGGCGGTAGCGATGCGTTCAGGCTGACGATCTCCGCCTCCAGCCGGGCGCCCGGTACGTCGGTAATACGCAGTCGGTCGCCCGCGGCGCCTGGCACGCACAGATCGGCACCGACGTCGAACAGGTCGTTCTGAATCCGGGACAGCATCGCGTCTATGTCGCCGTTCGTATGCAGCCGCACCAGCCCGATTGCGGCGTTGGCCTCATCCACCGTGCCGTACGCGTCGACGCGCAGTGCGTCTTTCGGCACGCGGGTGCCGTCACCCAACGACGTCTGCCCACCATCGCCGCCGCGGGTCACTACTCGGTCGATACGGATCATCGTTGGCCCAGTACGAATCGGATGTTGAAAGGGTATGCGGCGGCGGGTGCAGGCGGAAACCGCCAGGTCTGCAGCGTTTCGATAGCGGCTTTATCCAACATGGGGACGCCGCTGCTACTGACGACTTCCACCGCCGCGGGAATTCCGTCGCGGCTTACCCGGATCAGTAGCCGGACCTCACCCTCAAGCCGGCGTCGCTCGGCCTCAGGCGGGTAGGCGGGCGATGCGTTGCGATGGCCGGTCAGCTGCGACGGCAGGGTTCCGTCGCCGGTGGTGGTGACGTTTGACACGGTGTCCCGGATAATCGCGTTGGCTTGGGCGGCGTATAGTGGGCGCTGGATACGCTCCGGTTCAGGCTCGGGCGCCAACGACGGCTCGGGCGGCGCGTTAGTTGGCGTGGACCGGGCGGGCGTGGACAGGGCGGACGCCGATTCCGGCTCCGCCGCCGCCGGCATCTCGCTGGCGCCACCGCTGGACTGCACCAGCTCGAACGTAACACTGTCCGGTTCAGACGTCGGCACGTGCGGCAACAGCAGAGCCATCAGGACGGCCAGATGCGCGAACAGCGCGAGTGCGACCCCGTTGGCGCGAACGCCATCCCCCATCCAACGGCGAAGCGTGGGCATGCTCATACCGGCATAAGCCGCGGCCGGGGGTCGATCCCGAGTTGCATCCCGAACACGCGCGCCGCGTCGGGCATGACGGTGGCGGGCGCTCCGTCCGCCACGACCCGACCATCCTGCAGCACGATCATTCGCCCGGTATAGCGTTCGGCCAGATCCAGCGCATGCAAGGCGGCCACGACCGTCACGCCCGTCCGCGCGGTGGCCGCCAGCAATGCCATGATCGCGTGCGCGGCGGCAGGGTCGAGGTCGGATGTCGGCTCATCCAGTAGCAGCGTGGCCGGGTCGGTCGCGAACGCCCGGGCCAGCATTGCGCGGCGCGCCTGTCCGCCCGACACGCGGTCGATCGGACGGTCGGCCAAATGCAGCACGCCGCAGCGCTCTAATGCCGCCCCGACTGCCACGTTATCTGGCGCTTCATCCCGGTGCGGGATGCGCCCCAGCGCCGCGACCTGCCGCACCGTCAGGCCCCAGACGGAGCGGGCCCCTTGTTCCACGTACGCCACGCGGGTCGGGTTGGGTCGGCCGCCGGGCAGCACGCCGGCCATGTGGCGCAGTAGCGTGCTTTTGCCGGCGCCATTCGGTCCGCAAAGGGCAACGAAGCTGCCGGGTTCGATCGTGATGTCGATATTGTGCAACACGCCGCGCCCGTCCAGCAGGACCGTGGCTGCCCGCACCCTCATGGCGTGACTCGGCGCGACAGCCGGATCAGTACGGGGGTGCCCAGCAATGCGGTCAGTACACCCAGGCGCGGTTCAGCCTGTAGCGGCAGCAGCAACGGCAACGTGCGGGCTAGCAGGTCAGCGGCCAGCAACAACCCGGCGCCAGCCAGCGCGCATGGCATCAGCAACGCTCCCGGGCGCCGTCCAACCAGGGGCCGCAGCAGGTGGGGCACGACCAACCCCACAAACCCGATACCGCCCGTAACCGCGGCGCCGGCACCCACGGCCAATGACACGCCAACCGCCGCCCGCCGCAATGTCACCGCCGCGGGTCGCCCGAGGCTGGCAGCCGTCGCCTCACCCAGTGATAGCGCGTCCAGCCCCGGGCCAAGCCGCAGCAGCAGCACCAGCCCCAGAGCGATCGGCGGTAACGCCAGCGCCAAATGCATGAGGCTGCGATCCTCGAGCCCACCCAGCAGCCAGAACGATACCTCCGCCATCGCAAACGGGTTGGGCGCCAGGGTCAGCGCCAGCGCCAGCAACGCGGCGGCCAAGGACGAAACCGCAACGCCGCCCAGAATAACGGCCGGCCCCGACGGCGCGCGCCCCGCCAACGCCAGCAAGGCCGCGCAGCCCAACGCCGCGCCCGCCATGCCGCCCAGCACCAGCGCGGGCGCGAACACGGCCGCCACGCCCCAGTAGAACACGATCACCGCCCCCAGCGCCGCCGCCCCGCCGACACCTAGCAGCCCCGGATCCGCCAGCGGATTACGCAGCGCCCCCTGCAGCACCGCGCCCGACAGCCCCAACGCCGCACCGACCGCCAGCGCCAGCACCGTCCGCGGCACCCGCAGCTCCCACACGATTGCCCAATCCGGTACCCCGAACCCGGCGCCGCCCACCAGCAATGACAGCGCAGCCAACGCCAGCAGGGCGGCCACGGCCCAAATCATGGCACGGCCCAAATCATGGCGCGGCCAAAACCCGCACCGCGCCGGCGGACCACGGCCCGGCGCACAGCAGCCACGCGGGCGGCACGCTGCGGCGGGGCAGGGCGGATAGTGCCGGATGCCGCAGCAAATCGGTCGCCATCGACGGTGTCCGCGGCGCGGTGGCCGTAATCAGCAGCTCCGGCGGATGGGCCAGCAGCGCCTCGATCCCCACGACGCCGCCGCGCGCGGCATTGTCGAGCCCGGCAGCCGTCAGCACCGCGTCCGTGAACGTGCCCGGACCGGACGTCCATCCGCGCGCACCCCATAACAG
>JAYVTX010000005.1:0-5753 GCA_043788425.1 Rhodospirillales bacterium | reverse complement strand
GCCAATCATCTGCTTTTCACACCTACGCTGGGATTTCGTGTTTCAACGCCCGCAGCATCTGCTGACACGCGCCGCACGCACCCGCCCGGTCTATTATTGGGAGGAGCCGGTGCTGACCGACGGCCCGCCCGCTTTGTCCCGCCGCATGACGCCGGAGGGCGTTTGCGTGATCCAGCCATTGCTGCCGATGGAACCGGACGTGGCTGTCGACGTGGCCCGCCTACGTGCCCTGGTAGATGGGTTGATCGTGGAAATTAACCGGTCGGCGCCCGTCTTATGGTTCTACACGCCGGGTGCGCTTTCATTCGCCGGGCATTTGCAGAGCCCGATGACCGTTTATGATTGTATGGACGATTTATCGGCCTTTGCGATGGCCGACCCGTCCTTGCCGATGCAGGAGCGCGCGTTGCTGGCCCGGGCAGACGTGGTGTTCACCGGCGGTGCCAGCCTGTTTGCGGCCAAGCATAATTTGCATCGCCACGTGCATCTATTTGCCTCCGGCGTTGACACGTCGCACTTCGCGCCGGCACGGGGCAGGCTGGCGGAACCGGCGGATCAGGCTGCCATCCCCCACCCGCGCGCCGGATTTTTTGGCGTGATCGATGAGCGGATTGACCTGTCGCTACTCGCAACCCTGGCGGCGTCACGGCCAGCAATTCATTTTGTGCTGATCGGACCCACCGCGAAGATCGACCCGGCCACGTTGCCGCAGGCACCAAACCTCCATTACCTCGGGCCGAAGCAGTATGCAGACCTGCCGGCCTACGCCGCCCATTGGTCCGCCGGGCTGATGCCGTTTGCGCTGAACGCCAGCACGCGCTTCATCAGCCCCACGAAAACGCCAGAGTACCTGGCCGCGGGATTGCCTGTCGTCAGCACACCAATCGCCGACGTGGTCGCGCAATACGGGTCATGCCCGGCTGTTTGTATCGCTCCGGCCGCCGAGTTCGAGTCCGCACTCGACCGCGCCCTAGCCCTGGCACCTGGCTGGCGCCAGCAGGCAGACCAGGTGCTGGCCGCGATGTCGTGGGACAGTATCTGGGCACGCATGGACGCGCTGATCGGGGCGGACCAGCGGTATGACGTGTTGATCGTAGGCGCGGGGTTTGCCGGCGCAGTGTTGGCCGAACGGTTGGCAGTGGGCGCGGGGCAGCGTGTATTGCTGATCGACCGGCGACCGCATATCGGCGGCAATGCCTATGACTGCCACGACGAAGCCGGCGTGCTGATCCATCCCTACGGACCGCATATCTTCCACACGAACTCACAGCGTGTGCTGGACTACCTGTCCCGGTTCACTGCCTGGCGGCCCTATGAGCATCGGGTCCGCGCCCAAATCCGGACCGCCCATGGCACGGACGAGCAATTGCCAGTGCCGATTAACCGCACGACCGTGCAACGCTTCTTCGGCGTGGATTTGGCCGAGGACGACGTGGCCGGCTTCCTAGCGCAGCGGGCCACGCCTGTGGCGGTCACGCGTACGTCCGCCGACGTCGTGCTGGGTGCCGTGGGACCTGACCTGTATCGGGCGTTCTTCCAGGGCTACACGCAAAAGCAGTGGGGCTTGGACCCTAGCGAGTTAGACCGCTCCGTCACCGCGCGCGTCGCCACCCGCACCAACGATGACGACCGTTATTTCCTGGACCAGCACCAGGTTATGCCGGCCGAGGGCTATACCCGGATGTTCGAGCGTATGCTGGACCATTCGAACATCACCGTTCGACTATCGACCGAACACGCCGATATCGACCGGGCCAGCTACGGCCGGCTGATCTACACCGGCCCCGTCGACGCTTATTTCGGCTATTGCTACGGACATTTACCCTACCGGTCCCTACGGTTCGAGCATACAACGCTGCCGCAAGCCCAGGCCCAGGATGTGGCGGTCATCAACTACCCCGACCCCACCGTGCCCCACACGCGGATTACCGAGTTCAAGCACGTAACGGGTCAGGACCATCCGCAAACCAGCCTGTGTACGGAGTTTCCGGCCGCCGAAGGGGATCCGTACTACCCGATCCCGCGGCCTGAAAATGCGGAACTATATCGCAAGTACCAGGCCCTGGCCGATGCGACCCCGGGGGTCGTTTTTGTCGGCCGGCTGGCCACCTACAAGTACTACAACATGGATCAGGTTGTGGCGCAGGCACTGACTGAGTGCGACCGAATGGTAGCCCGTGTGGCAGAGGCAGCTGATTGATCTGGCGAGCGCTGGCGCTGATCTTGATGGCCGGACCGGCCCGTACCGCGACGTTGACCGTTACCGTACTACCAGTTCGTAATGATCGGGGCCTGGTCGAACTATGCCTATTCTCCGGGCCGCGTGGTTTTCCGGACTGTGCCGGCGATCCCACAATCCAGCGCCGCCGCCTACCAGCCCAGCCGGGGACGCTACGTACAACATTTGAGGTACCGCCAGGCACCTACGCCGTCACGGTCTTTCATGACGAAAAGCGGCTGGGCCGGGTTGAGACCAATTTTCTCGGTATCCCGCGTAGCGGCGTCGGGGCCAGCCGCGACCCGGTGTCACATTTTGGCCCGCCGACGTTCAAGGCGGCGGCATTCGCGATGCCGGCCGGTCCGGCGGCGATTACGATCGCGCTGCGGTACCCGGAGTAGCCGGCTACTCGTTTTGCAAGGCCTCGTTCGTGGCCGCTTTTCCGCTCGCGGGCCATCTGACCTTTCGGCAGTATAGCGAACAGGTTGATTTACAAATCCTCGCCTTCCGGTTTGCGAGGGGGCCGCCGATCAGCAGCGTGGTTTGGGGCGTGAGGCTACCGGGCTAGAACAGTCAGCGTAACGTGGCGGCCCCGGGAAATGTTGTAGCCGGGAATGGTGGCGAGTGTTCGTAGGGGGCCCGTTGCGGCCAGCACCGTATCCAGGTCACGGTCGCCCACCACCAGCGCGCCCACGCTGCCATCGGCCAATGCGCGCGCCGCCCCGGCCGCATCCAGCCAACGCGTGCCGGTGCCGGCCAGGAACATGAGGCTGGGCTCGGCAAAGCCCACGGCACCCAGCGTCGTGCCCGGCGGTAGAGCTGCGACAACGGACGGGGCGAGCCATAGCGGGCGTAGGTGCGGCAGTTCGTAGCCCAGCACGGCACCGTAGATCAGCACGGACCCGGCGATAGCGACCGCCATCCGCCCCGGCGTCCGGGCAAGCACCGCCAGCACCGTCCCCGCACCCACCAACACCAGCCCCGGCACGAATGGCGGCCCACCCAACGCCATGGGCACCGCTGCAGCCACAACGGCCAACCCCGTTCCAACCAGCGCGGGTAATGCGATGGCCAGCGCGCGGGCGGCACGGGGAAGCGCCTGGGCCATCACCTGGATCAGCGCTGCCGCGCCGAGCAAACAGAGCGCCGGATACAGCGGCAGCGTGTAATGCGGCAATTTAGTCGGCACGAGCTCAAACACGATCCAGGCCGGCACCACCCAGGCTAGCAAAAACCGGATCGCCGGCGTCGTGCGCTGCCGCCAGGCCAGCAGGAGTGCGCCGGGCAGCGCGGCGGTGGTGGGAAATAGCAGTGCTGGGGCCAATAGCGCATGCAGGCCGGGCCAGGCCCCATGCGCGTCATCACCACTCGAAAGCTTGCGGCCGAGATCGCCGCCGACGGCATCGGCGAAAAACCGGCCCTCGGTCGCAATGCCGATCGCTATGAACCACGGCATAACCAGGGCCAGCATGGCGGGCACCCCCCACCCGGGCCGGAGCGTCATCAGCCAGCGGGCCCGGCGATCGCCGATCGATAGCGCCAGCGCCGCCAGCCCCACGACCATCGGCCCGATCGGACCCTTCAGCAGCACGGCTGTGCCTAGCGCCAGCCAAAACACGGCCGCCGCACGGCGCAAGATCGGGCCGGCAGCGGCGCGGGCCAGAACGGCCATGGCGGTGGTCGTAGCCCCTAGCAGGGCGGCGTCGGTTTTAGCGATATGCACCTCCGCCACCAGAACGGCACAGGCGGCAAGCATTCCGGCGCCCAGCAATGCCGTTCGGCGGTCAAACAGCGTGATCCCGGCCGCAAACGTTGCCAGCACGGCCGCCCATGCGCCCAGCGCCGACGGGATCCGGTACGGCCAAACCGGATTGTCCTGCGCCAACCCGGCCGCGCGTGCCGCCGCCACAAACGGTACCTGCAGCCAATATATGGCTATCGGTTTGCGGTTCCGCGCCTCGGTCCCATTCATAATACGAACGAAGTCGCCGGTTTCCAGCATCTGCTTGGTCGCCTGCACGAACCGGCTTTCGTCACGGTCACCCGGGGGCAGCGTGAAAAATCCCGGCGTCCACAGCACCAGACATAGCAGCGTGAGCGCCACACGCGGCCGGCGCAGAAGAATGGAGATCAGCATGGGACGCGCCCCTATCATGTGACGCCAAACCGCGCCATGAACCGGCGATGACTGAACCCGCCCCCGATCCAACCCGCGCGATTGCGTGGGATCTGCTGCACGCCGTGCTCGATCTGCGCCGGTCGCTGGATGATGCGCTGGATGCGCATAGCCAGTACGACACGCGGGACCGGGCGGCGGCACATCGGCTGGCGGCGGCGGTGCTGCGGCGGCTTGGGACGCTGGACGCGGTGCTGGAGCCGTTTTTGCAACGCGCGCCCCCGGACGGCGTGCGCCATGCCTTGCGGCTGGGCGCGGCGGGCTTGTTGTTATTGGACACGCCCGCCCATGCGGCGGTCGCAACCGCGGTGGCGCTGGTCCGCGCCCGGCGGCTGGCCCCGTTCGCCGGGCTGGTCAATGCCGTGCTGCGCCGGGTCGCGGCGGTGGGTCCGGCGGCGCTGGATGGGCTGGATGGCCCGCGGCTAGACACACCCCCATGGCTATGGACCAGCTGGGGTGCCGACGCCCGCGCCATCGCGGCCGCGCATGCCGTGGAAGCGCCGATCGACCTCACATTGCGTGGCACGGGCGCTGATCCCGGGGGCGAGGCGCTGCCCACAGGCTCCCGCCGCCTGCCGCCTGGCACGCGCGTGGCCGACCTGCCCGGCTATTCGGATGGTGCGTTTTGGGTTCAGGACGCTGCTGCCGCCCTGCCCGCGCGCCTGCTGGCCGTCCAACCCGGTGAGCGTGTCGCCGACCTATGCGCGGCCCCCGGCGGCAAGACGGCACAACTGGCCGCGACCGGCGCACAGGTCTGGGCGATCGAACGCGACGCCGGGCGCATCCGCCGCCTGCGTGAAAACTTGGCCCGCGTGCAGTTGCCGGCCGAGATCGCGCAGGCCGACGCGCTAGACTGGACGCCGCCCGAAAAGTTGGACGCCGTGCTGCTGGACGCCCCGTGCAGCGCCACCGGCACCATTCGCCGGCACCCGGATGTCATGCGGCTGAAACGCCCGCGCGACGTGGCGGAACTGGCCGTGAACCAAACCCGGCTGCTGGCGGCGGCAGCGGGCATGCTGCGTTCGGGCGGACGGCTGGTCTACGCAGTATGCTCGTTACAGCCCGAGGAAGGGCCGGGCCAGCTCGCATCCATCCCACCCAGCCTACGTCCGCTGCCATTCACGGACGCCGAACTGGCCACAGCCCCCCAGGCCCGGACGGTGGATGGCTGGATGCGTACCCATCCCGGCATGGGGATGGACGGCTTCTTCGCCGCGCGCTTTATCCGGCGTTAAGCTCGATGTCGTAACAGGAGGATTGCCATGACCCAGCCGCCCTTTCGCGCCGATCACGTCGGCAGTCTGCTGCGCCCGGCGGCGATCAAGGCGGCGCGGGACCAGCACCAGGCCGGGACGCTGG
>JAYVTX010000004.1:0-6480 GCA_043788425.1 Rhodospirillales bacterium | reverse complement strand
GCCGGATGCGGCACTATTGCGGATTTGGGTAATGCCCGGATCGCCGACGCAAACCCGGTTGACTGGTGGCATAGCCTTGAGGGCGGGGCGATTGCGGAGCAGCGTCCAGGACCGCCAGGGGCCGATGACCCGTACCCTAACTTGGCGGCCGTACCTGGTCGTCCCACCCCCACCCCCGGCCCGCAGCGGGTGGCGTTAACGGCACAACTAACGGCGGAGCGGGACGGCGTGCGGCGCGATGTTGCGCGCGAACCGCTGGTTGTGACCGCAGCACCAGCGCCAGCCCGCAAGCCGGTAGACCCCGCCAGCGTACCGCCACCGATGGCTACGATCGACGCTGCAACAGCACCGCCCGCCGCACCCGCACCCGCCCCGCTCGTGCCAATGCCAGCGCCAGCGGCTGCGCCCGTCCCGCCGACGCTGTTGCCCGACTCCGTTCCGGCACCGCCCCGCAAGGCAGCGGGCCGACCACCGCTACCATCTGGCCCGATTCCCGATCTGCCCGCCGGACCGCCGCCAACGCCGGTGCTGCCGGGTATTCCGGCCGGCACGTTTGCCCCCGCAACCCGGCGTCCGCCGCCACCCACGCCGATTATCTTTGCGCCGGGCGGCGCTGAACTGCCGATGACCGCGGGTGCCGCCATCCGGACGCTGGCAGATCGCCGCGGCGGCGGGCCCGTGTTGATTTATGCGGGCGGTGAGGCCAGCAGCGCCGCCGCTCAGGGTCCGGCCCTGGCCCTGGCACTTCGTCGCGCCGGGGCGATCGGTCGCGCGTTGGCAGCCGCCGGGGTGCCGCCCGCACAGACCCGGACGCAGGCAACCGCCCTCGGTCGCGATTCCGGCATACGTCTGGTAGACTGATAATCCCGCAACCCCTACGGACACGTCCATGACCCAGCCCGAGTTCCATCGCATCCGCCGCATGCCCCCCTACGTGTTTGCGGAGGTGAACCAGGCCAAAGCTGCAGCCCGGACCCGGGGCGATGACATTATCGACCTCGGCATGGGTAATCCCGATAGCGGCACGCCGCCGCATATCGTGGCCAAGCTGATCGAAGCTGTTCAGGACCCGCGCACGCATCGTTACTCGCAGTCCAAAGGCATTCCCGGACTACGCCGCGCGCTAGCCACGTATTACGACCGGCGTTTTGGCGTGAAACTCAATCCGGATACGGAGGTCGTCGCGACGCTTGGTTCGAAAGAGGGGCTGGCTAACCTAGCCGCGGCTATTACCAGCCCCGGCGACACAATCCTGGTGCCCAACCCCAGCTACCCGATCCATCAATTCGGCTTCATCATCGCCGGCGCGAGCGTACGCAGCATCCCGGCGACGCCCGATGAGAACATGCTCCGCGCGCTCGATCAGGCCGTACGGCACAGCGTGCCAAAGCCGACCGCGCTGATCGTCAATTTTCCGAGCAATCCCACATCGTATGTGGCTGACCTCGACTTCTATAAAGAAATCGTTGCGTTCTGCCGCCGGCATGAGATCTACATCATGTCCGACCTCGCCTATGCCGAGATCTACTTCAATGACGAGCCGCCGCCGTCTTTGTTGCAAGTCGAGGGTGCGAAGGACATTGCGGTGGAGTTCACGAGCCTGTCCAAGACGTACTCCATGCCCGGCTGGCGCATGGGGTTTGCGGCGGGCAATGCGCGGCTGATCGGGGCGCTGGCGCGCATCAAGTCGTATTTGGATTACGGCGCGTTTACGCCCATCCAGATTGCCGCCACGGCGGCGCTGACCGGCCCGCAGGAGTGTGTGGCGGAGATGCGGGCGCTGTATAAAGAACGGCGGGACGTGCTGGTCCGCGGGCTGAACCAGGCCGGCTGGGATGTGCCCAGCCCCGAGGGGTCGATGTTCGCCTGGGCGCCCATCCCGCCCCGCTACGCCCATCTGGGCAGCGTTGAGTTCAGCAAGTTGCTGCTGGCGCGCGCCAAGGTCGCAGTCGCGCCGGGCATCGGCTTTGGCGAGCATGGCGATACGCATGTCCGGATCGCGCTAGTGGAGAATACGCAGCGCCTGCGTCAGGCAGTTCGCAGCATTAAGTCGTTCCTAACTGCCGACAGCAACGTGGCACCTGCCGCCGTCCATGCCGCCGTAGACGCTGACGAAAGCGTCGTGGCCGCCGAATGAGTGCCGACACAACGCCGTTGCGCGTCGGCCTAGCGGGGCTGGGTACGGTGGGAGCCGGCGTGCTGCGCGTGTTGGCCGGCAGTGCAGACCTGATCACCAGCCGGGCCGGCCGCCCGATCCAGGTTGTGGCGGTATCTGCGCGGAACCGGTCGCAGGACCGCGGCGTGGACTTGACCACCATACGCTGGCACGACGATGCGACGGCGCTGGCCACCGACACTGAGGTCGATGTCGTGGTCGAACTGATCGGCGGCGCAAACGGCCCGGCCCGCACGCTGGTCGAAACCGCACTCGCCCACGGCAAACCGGTTGTCACGGCCAACAAAGCGCTGATCGCCCATCACGGTGCCGAATTGGCTGCCCAGCCCGGCGCGATTTTGCTGTTTGAGGCTGCGGTGGCCGGTGGTATCCCAGTGCTGAAGGCACTGCGTGAGGGACTTGCTGGAAACCGCATCCTATCGGTCGCGGGTATTCTGAACGGCACCTGCAATTATATCCTGACCACTATGCGGAACGAACGCCGCGACTTCGCCGACGTCTTGGCTGATGCGCAGCGGCTCGGATATGCGGAGATCGATCCCGCCTTCGACATCGATGGCGTGGATGCAGCGCACAAGCTCGCAATCCTAGCCGCGCTAGCGTTCAACGGCCCGGTCGACTTTTCTGATGTGCATGTTGAGGGCATCCGCCAGGTTTCAGCCGAAGATATCGCCCATGCGGAGGAGCTGGGCTACCGCGTCAAACTGCTTGGCATCGCCCGGCGAACCGCAGGCGGCATCGAATTGCGCGTCCATCCCTGCATGGTTCCGATCAGCAACCCGATTGCGCTGGTCGACGGCGTGAACAACGCGGTGGTGATCGAGGGCGATGCGGTCGGACGCATCATGCTGGAGGGGCGGGGTGCTGGCGCCGGTCCCACGGCCAGTGCGGTCGTCGCCGATCTGATCGACATCGCCCGGGGCCGCACTGGACCCGCCTGGGGTACCGAACGGGGCGTGGCCATGCCCGTGACGCCAATGGCCGTCACGCCAATGCTGCGACATGCCGGTGCCTATTACCTACGCCTGATGGTGCAGGACCGGGCCGGGGTGATTGCGGATGTAACCGCGGCGCTGCGGGATGCGGGCGTCAGCCTGGAAAGTATGTTGCAGCGCGGCCGAGGCCCGGCGGGTGATACCGTGGCCGTGGTTCTGGTCACGCATGACACGACCGAGGACGCGATCCGACGGGCGCTGGCCGCGATCGGCGCGCTACCCTCCGTCGTTTCACCGCCGGCATTGATCCGAATCGAACCGACATAGGACTTACCTCCATGCCCTCGCGCCCTGAGATTACAAACGACCGCAACCTGGCGCTGGAGCTGGTCCGGGTTAGCGAGGCCGGGGCCCTGGCCGCATCCCGCTGGATGGGCCGCGGCAAGAAGAACGAGGCCGATGGCGCGGCTGTCGAGGGAATGCGTCGCGCATTCGACAGCGTGGCGATCGACGGCACCGTTGTGATCGGTGAGGGCGAGATGGATGAAGCGCCAATGCTGTACATCGGAGAGCGCGTCGGCTCCGGCGGGCCGGCCATGGACATCGCCGTCGACCCGCTGGAGGGCACGACCATCACTGCCCGTGGCGGCCCCAACGCCTTGGCCGTGGTGGCATTGGCCGATAACGGTAATTTCCTCCACGCGCCGGATGTCTACATGGATAAGATCGCCGTTGGCGGCGGACTGCCTCAGGGCGTGGTAGATCTGGACGCCAGTGTTGGTACTAACCTGCGTGAGCTGGCGCGGGCAAAAAAGCGGGATATCGGCGATCTGGTGGTGTGCATGCTCGACCGCGACCGCCACGCGGAGAAAATGGCGCAGTGCCGAGAGGCGGGCGCGCGCATCATGCTGCTGGGTGATGGCGATGTTGCCGGCGTGATCGCTGCGGCGATGGCCGATGGTGGAGTCGATATCTACATGGGATCCGGCGGCGCGCCGGAGGGGGTGCTAGCCGCCGCCGCCTTACGCTGCATTGGCGGCCAGATGCAGGGGCGGCTGTTGTTTGAGGATGATGACCAGCGCACTCGCGCGGCGGGCATGGGGATTACCGACCCGTCACGCAAATACTCGGTGATGGAAATGGCCCGGGGTGACGTGATGTTTGCCGCCACCGGCGTGACCTCCGGCTCTATTCTGCGGGGCGTGCGGCGGTTCGGCACCGGGGCGATCACCCACTCGATCGTTATGCGCAGCAAGTCAGGTACGGTCCGGTATATCGAGGCGCACCACAACTTCCAGACCAAGACGTGGCAGCCGGAGTAGCAGCCAGCCTCACGGGCCGCCGCTGGGTCTGGCGGGAGGGTGAGGACCGGGTTGGGCTAGGTATCGCGCAGCGGCACACGCTGCCGGAGATTGTCGGCCGGGTCATGGCGGCGCGCGGGCATGACGTTGAAAGTGCCGTGCATTTTCTGGAGCCGACATTACGGGTGCTGATGCCGGATCCGTCCGTGATGGTGGACATGGACCGCGTCGCGGACCGTCTGGCGCGTGCCGTCCAGCATTCTGAGACCGTTGCAGTATTTGGCGATTACGATGTCGATGGCGCGTGCAGCACTGCCATTCTGATGCACCTGCTGCGGGGCCTAGGCTGCCCGGTGCTGCATCACATTCCCGACCGGATTACCGAGGGCTACGGCCCCAACGCCCCGGCGCTACTCGGTTTAGTGGCGCAGGGCGCCACGCTGATCGTGTGTGCCGATTGCGGAACGGCCGCGGCGGTGCCGTTGGCGGCAGTGGCTGGGCAGGCGGACGTTGTGATCCTGGATCACCATGTGGCGGAGGGGCCGCCGCCGCCCGTCTGGGGGACCGTCAACCCGAACCGGCTGGACTGCGCGTCTGGGTTGACAGGGCTGTGTGCGGCGGGCGTTGCGTTCCTGGTGGCCGTGGCGACCGTACGTGTGTTGCGCCGTGCGGGTTGGTTTGCCTGCCGGGCCGAACCGGATTTGCGCGACCTGCTAGACCTCGTGGCACTCGCGACCGTGTGCGACGTTATGCCGCTGATCGGCCTCAACCGTGCGCTGGTCATGCAGGGGCTGCGCGTCATGGCCCGGCGCGCCCGGCCCGGCGTTGCGGCGTTGCTGGCCGTCGCAGCCGCACCGGAGATTTTGAGTGCGTTCACGTGTGGCTTTGCGCTCGGTCCGCGCATCAATGCCGGCGGCCGGCTAGGTGACGCCAGCATGGGGCTTCGGCTGCTGCTGACGGATGATGTGGACGAGGCGCAGCGGCTGGCCGCTTTGCTAGACAGCGTGAACCGCGAGCGTCAGGCAGTTGAAGGCGCCATGTTGGAGGAGGCTTTGGCCATGGCTGGCGCGCAGGTCGCGGCCGGGCACGCGGCGCTTTTGGTGCATGGTACGGGCTGGCATCCGGGGGTGGTCGGCATTGTGGCAGGCCGGATCAAGGAACGGCACAACCGCCCGGCCTGCGTCGGTGCGCTGGCGGACGGTATTGTGCGCGGTAGCGGCCGTTCGGTGGCGGGCGTCGATCTGGGACGGGCCATTATGGCGGCGCGGTCGCACGGGATCCTACTGGGCGGCGGCGGGCACGCGATGGCGGCCGGATTTTCGTTGGCCGTGGACCAGCTATCGGCGTTCCACGCATTCCTGAACGAGCAATTGGCCCATGCGGCTGCGCTACCCGCGGCGGCGGACCTGGCGATCGAGGGTACGCTGGCGGTATCGTCAGCGACCGTTTCGTTGGCCGAGGCTGTGGCCAGGATGGCCCCGTTCGGCCACGCTAATCCGGAGCCGGTGTTCATGCTGCCGCGTGCCCAGGTCATGCACGCCCAGCGCCTGGGCCGCGAGGGCAATACGCTACGCCTGGCGATCCAGGGGGAGGGCGGCGGTCCGCGGCTGAAGGCGCTGCTGTTCCGCGCCGGTGACGGCCCCCTGGCGCGGGCGCTATCCCAGCCGGGCGCGCCGTTGCATTTAGCTGGCCAGCTTCGGGCGGAGGCGTGGAATGGCACCGTCACGGTCAGCTTTGCGGTGCTAGATGCGGCGCCAGTGTGAATGGCGCACCTTGACCCAGGTGGCCGCGGCAGGGTAGGCCACCAGCCTGTTGTCCCGTTCGTCTAGAGGCCTAGGACACGGCCCTTTCAAGGCTGTAACACGGGTTCGAATCCCGTACGGGGCATACCGTCTCAAATCGGTCCAAAAATAAAGCAAAGACAGTGGTTTAGAGCGGGATGACGTGACGCTGTTTCGCACTTGCGCGGTTCGACCGTGATCTGATCCACCCTGTGTGCTGGGCAGGAGGCCAGCACCCATGGGTCGTCCCTTATCCCTCGATCTCCGCCAGCGTGTTGTCTCCGCCG
>JAYVTX010000003.1:0-12495 GCA_043788425.1 Rhodospirillales bacterium | reverse complement strand
AGCCGGCCGGTCGAGCAAGATACGACTGCCGCACGCTGCAACATCGTTCGCACCGCCGCCCGCGCGCCATCGGCAAAGGCGTCCCGATACGCGGGGGCTGCCAGTAGATTATCATCCAGATCATAGATGAACGGGCGCCCGAGTGCGCGCAGCACCGTCAGCAACGTTGCGTCGTGGCCGCGATGCACCAGGATGGCGTGAAAGACCGGATCACTCTCCTCGGTGATGGGAAGGGTGCTGAACGCGACCTGGCCATGGCGGATGACGGTGTATCCGCCGATGGCCCCCAGGCGATGCAGCGCCCCCAATGGCGTGTGGACGCGGACGGCCATCAGCACGTCATGTTCGTTGGATAGAACCAGCACGTGACCGCTGGTGCCCAGGGGCTGGGGCACACCGGCCTGGGGTACATCGGCGTGGCGCGACCAGGACTGGGCGATGCCTGCCCGCGCTTGTATCGCATAAGCGATGGCCGCTTGCAGGGCGGCGCTAACGTTCGGTGGTTGTATGGCCGCTATCGTGGGCCGTTTGGCGGGCAGGTCTGCGACCATCGCGTTCAGCGCCGTCGTGATCGTTTCCAGCGTTGTCAGCCGGCCGGCACCGGTTTGCACCAGCTGCTCTGCCAGAACGCCCGGTACGACCGTCAGCATGGGGCAGCCGGACGCCAGCGCCGTCGCGACCGCCGGCGGAGTCCTCACCCGCTCCTCGGCACCTGTGTCGCGTAGATCCAGGGCAATGACGCCGGGTGGTGCCGCGACGGGTTGGACCGTGACGCCGGGCAGGGCGCGCAGACTTGCAAACGCGATCAGTCCCTCGACACCCGCCGCACCGGGTAAACCGATCACGACCTGCATGCCGTTGGCACCCGCCCAGCGGGCCACACGGGTCAGGGCGGCAATGATGGCGTCCGAGGGTAGGCTATCGATCGTGACAGCAATTGTGCCGGGCGCAATCGCCTCCGCCACGGCGGGATTGGGCGGAAAGGCCAGCACCTGGCCTCTGCTGCCGGCGGCCTCTAGCGCAGGTAGCCATAACCCGGCCTCCGCCGCCGAAGTGGTCAAAATCAGGTCGGCACGGCGGCAGTTCTGCGCAACGGCGTCCCGCCAGATACGGCGCTGGGCGGCCCCGCCGGTGGGCGGTGGCAACATCGCCAGGTCGACGACGTTGCATTGGCTGGCCGGGTACGACACGTCGCGGCCCAATGGGTCGAGCCACAGGACGACCGTATCCGTTGCTTGCGCTGCACTGGCTCGGCGGGTCGTCATCATGGGCGTCAGCGCCGCAGCCAACTGGTCGGCCCGGCTAGCGGTCCCGCCAATCAGAACTGCCGTCGTCATTGTGGGATCAGCGCCAACAGGGCAGCGATCTGGTCATCCTGCGTTCGGACGAGCGCCACCAACTCTGCAATTGAGGCGGAAAACATCTTTGCGTTCTCGCCATCGCCTAAACCTTTGTCGCCGGGTGCGGTGGGGCCCGTTTCTGTATTGCCGGTAGCCGTGTTCCCCCGCGCCGCAACGGCCGGTACCGGCTGCAACTGTAGCAGGTACACGGCAAGCAGCGCCGCGGGATCGTCGCCCCGCGCCGTCAGCAGCCGGATCAGGCCCTGCGTCGCTAGTGCCGTCTGCCCCTGCCGGGCCATTGCCCATAGGGCCGGAACATCGGCGCTGGCGGGTGCTGGCGGCGTGGCGCTGGGCAGCGGGATCGTGATGGGGCGGCGGGCCATCAGGTCTGGTCCGTGGGTGATGGTGGCACCGGTTCAACTCGCTTCATGCCTTGCACGGGCCATCATCTGCCGTGCGGCACGGGGGGCGTCAATCAGCCTGGGTTGCACGCTCCTGTCGGACTGGTACCGGCTGGCCGGACCGGCCGTGTTGCGGGGCTGTCGCCGCGATCGCCCCTTCAGCTGCAATCGGCGGTCGGTTACTGTAGTGGCGGCACGCCTTTACCCCGCCCGTATGATCCCAACCAGCGGCGGCGCACCCTGGCTGTCTGGGAACGTGGCCGCCAGCGCCGCCGGGGGTAGGCCGAAATGCGCCGCCAGCACGCCCTTGGCGACCGACCGTAGATCCGTCGTGGGCTGCAGGTCGCGCCGTTCGAATAGTTGCCCGCTGCTTAGCCCCGGCCAGGTTGCCAGCACGCGCCCGCCCGCCACCGCCCCGCCCGCCAGAAACGCGGCCGCCCCGGTGCCGTGATCCGTGCCGCCGGTGCCATTGGCCTGCACCGTGCGCCCGAACTCGGTCATGACCAGCACGACGGTGGTCGCCCACGCGTCACCCAAGCCAACCTTCAGCGCCGTAATCCCCTGGTCCAGCTGGCCCAATGGCCCGAACAGGCGCTGCGCCTGCCCGGCATGCGTGTCCCAGCCACCCAGCTCCATCGCCGCCACGCGCGGGCCATCGACGGCGGCCAGTAGCTTTCCCGCGGTGCCGGCCAGCGTCGGAAAACTGTACTTTTCCTTCGGATCGGGCGCGAACCCCGCTAGTTGCGAGGCCGTAAACCCCCGTTCCGCCAGGCCCTGACGCAACGCAGGCCCGGTCACGGCGTCGGCCTGGTGCATGGCCACCAGCCGCGCGTACAAATCCGCCTGCGGCTGCCCGAACGTCTGTGGCGCGTATGCGCCTACCGCCGCCGGACCGCGCATCAACAGGGGCAGCGCCACGCCAACCGATAGCGGCACGCCATTGCCCGGCCGGGGCGGCATGGCCTGCACCGCGCGGTTCAGCCAGCCTGACGACATCCGGTGGTCTGCGCCGGACTCCATCAGGTCTTGTGCCTCAAAATGGCTTCGCGTGCGCACCGGGCCAGCGACGGCGTGTATCGGCAGCAGCTGGTTCTGGCGGTACAGCCCATGTAGCCCAGCCAGCGCCGGATGCAGGCCGAAAAAACCGCCCAAATCGCCCATTCCCTTTTCCTGCCCGGGTGCCGGCGGGATCAGCGCGGCGCGTAGGCTGGCAAGGTATGGATCGCCATACGGCACCAGCGCCGACAAACCATCCATCGCGCCGCGCAAGATGATCACCACCAGCCGCCGGTCAGTCGGTGCCGCGGCAAGTGCGAGCGACATGCGGCCCAACGTCACGGCCGATGTCAGTCCAAGTAGCGCCGAGCGCCGGGTCATGGATGGGTGCATAATTAGCGCCTCTGAAACTCAGGGGAAGCGAGCAGTAGCGTCATGCCTTCGCGCCGGGAGCCGGCCTGGCGCAGATCGGCCATCGTACGGTCGGGCAGCAACGGTCCCAACGCCGTGTCGGCCATTTGAACCGGGTCCGGCAGTTCGGGCCGGTTAGCGAACCCATACGCCCAGTCGACCCGGCGCATCATTGCCTCCGGCCCGATCCACTCACTGGCCACATCGGGCCAGCCGGACGGTTGGACGGCGTTAAACAACCCCTGGCCTAACGCTGTCATCACGCCGGGCAGCGGACCCTCGGCCGCCGCTTGTATGCCCGACACAGGCAGGCCGGCCCGGAAGGCGGCGAGCGTCAGGTCGAACGGACTACGGAGTTTTTGCAGCGGCTTCCAGGCGGCGGGCTGGGCAATGATGGCGCGATAGGCGCTGGCCAGGTTGCCGCGGGTGTCGCGCAACGCTCCTTCGATCGCGCGAACCGCCTCGGGCGGCGGCTGGTCGGTAATGAAGTGCCGCGCAAGCTTCACCGCCAGCGCCCGATGGGTCATCGGATGGTCACCGAGGAACGTCAGCGCGTCGACCCCGCCCTGCTGGCCCTCGCCAAAGCTACGTCCGAGTAAGCGTTTCTCGCCGGGTTCGGCCAGAAACGGGCGGAACTTGAAGCCGAGTGGCGGCTCCTTCACCTCGATCGACCAGCCGGTCAGGATGCGTGCGAATTCGGTCACATCGGTCTGGGTGTACCCGGCCGCCGGCGTCACAGTGTGCAATTCCAGGCATTCGCGTGCCAAGTTCTCGTTCAGGCCGCGGCGGTTGCGCTGGCCCGCCTGGCTGTTCGGCCCGGCCGACTGGGCATTGTCGAGGTACACGAGCATCGCCGGGTGGCGCATGACGGCCAGTACCATGCTTGAAAAGCGACCCGTAACGTAGGGCCGGATCGCGTCGCGCACAAACGACCCGGCAAGCGGGGCGACCATGCCGCGACGGGTGCTGATGGTGAAATGGTTCGCCCAAAACCAGACTAGACGCTCGCGAAACGCCGCGTCGGTCGTCAGAGCGTATTGCAACAACGCCCCGGTTTCGGTCCGGAACAATGTGCCCGATCGCCGTGGCTGCCCGGGCGGTGGCGGGTCGGTTCGATCGAGCTCGAATAGGGTGATCGCCGCGGCGGCGCTACCGGGATCGGGCTGTAGCGCGGTTGGGGCCAAGTCCTGGCCGGCGAGCTGTAAACCAAGCCATTGAACCGGATCGGCAGGTAGTGGCTGCCCGCCGGCGCGGCCAAAGCCAAAACGGATCAGTGCATGGGCGGCGCGTGTGTCCATGGCACCTGATATAGCGACGTAGGCCCGCGGTGTGGGTTACATAGTGCTACCGTAACAGGGTCTCCCGCCGCCAATTCCTCTCCCGGAACAACGGCGCTTCAACACGGCTCCGTCGCGCAGCCTCGGGCAGGGCAAGCCATAGCTGGAATTGGCGCAAAACCTCTGCCGTGACGAGCATCAGGCCGAGCGTGTCAGTCTCCCCCACAGGTACGTAGCGAAGGTCGTGCAGTTCCGGCGTATCCGTAAGCACGCCGGACGTCTCTCGCGCATGGACGACGAGGAACCGCGCATTGAACCGCATCGGTTGCCGGGGCGGCGTTACGGCACGGCAAAGGTGATCCATTGTATCAAGCCGCGGTGGCGTACCGAGGCTGAGCCCGGTTTCCTCCGTTAGTTCGCGGGCGGCGGCATGCAGGATGGCGCGGGCAAGGCGGGGACGGGCGAGACCAAGTAGCGCCAAAACCTCGGGCCGGGGCTCGGTTGCGGCGTGCGCGTTGCCGTCGGTAGGATCGACCCTGCCACCGGGAAAGACCAGCCGGTTGGGGACGAAGCGCGCGCCGGCCCCACGCACGCCCATCAGCACGGCGGGCCCGTGTATGCCGTCCTGCCAAACCAGTAGGCTGGCTGCGTGGTGGGCGAATGGGGCGCGGGGCGGGATCACGTAAACGTTGTGCCCCGCGGCCACGCGTGTGTCACGCATGGTGCATCCAGGCCGCGCGCCGACCCGTACATCCAACGACCACGGCACGGATTAACGGCTGTGGGATCGAAGGAATACACCATGACGCTACGCAAAACGCTGTTAGCCCTGCCGCTCGCCCTGCTGATGGGTGCCCCGGTCGTTGCACAGGCCCAGGTAATGGTCGGCGGCGCGCCGATGTATGCAAACAAGGACATTATCGATAACGCCGTAAACTCGGCCGACCATACAACGCTGGTTGCAGCCGTGAAGGCAGCCGGGTTGGTCGACACGCTGAAGGGCGCGGGGCCCTTCACCGTGTTCGCGCCGGTCAATGCCGCTTTTGCCGCCCTGCCAGCTGGTACGGTCGACACGTTGCTGAAGCCCGAGAACAAGCCGACGCTGATCAAGGTCCTGACCTACCACGTCGTGCCCGGCCGCATCACGGCTGCCGACTTGTTGGCCAAGATCAAGGCTGGCAACGGCACGGCAACGCTGAAGACGGTCGAGGGTGCAAACCTGACCGCAACCGTGATCGGCAACGTCGTCACCATCAGCGACACTAAGGGGACAATGTCCCATGTCACGACGGCTGACGTTTTGCAGAGCAACGGCGTGATCCACGTTGTGGACAAAGTGCTACTGCCGGGCTGAACGGCCGGTCGCTAACCGACTAAAAGGCTGGTGGGCAGCAGTAAACTTGCTGCCCACCGTTCCCCGGGTAATAAGGCGGCCATGAGCGATGCCAGTCAGGACGAAGCCCGCCCGTCCGAACCGTTGGAAGAGGTGGCACAATTGATCGTATCGTGTGCCAACGGCGACGCTGCCGCATTCCGCCGATTGTATGAGATGCAATCCGCAGCGTTGTACGGCCTGGCCCTTCGGATCACCCGACAGCCTGCGACGGCGTCCGATGCCGTGCACGATGCCCTGTTGCAGGTTTGGCGCAACGCGGAGCGTTTTGACCCGGCCCGTGGGTCCGCGCGGGCATGGCTGATGACCCTGGTCCGATACCGGGCGATGGACGCCGCACGCAAGGTTGGGCGAGAGGTTCCGGCCCTCGAACAAGACCTGCGCGCCGATACCGATCCCGATCCGCTGGACCGACTATTGGCCACGCGAGACGGGCAGGCGCTCCATCATTGCCTGCAGCAAATACCGGCCGACCGCCGGAGCCTGGTTACAATGGCGTTTACCGAGGGCCTAACCCATGCGGAGATCGCGACCCGGCTGCAGCAGCCGCTTGGGACCGTAAAATCGGCGATCCGTCGCGCATTCATGGTACTGCGAACCTGCCTCGATGGGAGCATCGCATGAGCCTGCCCCCTATTCCTGACGGCCCCCGGCTGGTGCCGGCCGATACAGGTGTACCGGACGACATCGATATCCTGGCGGCTGAGTATGCACTCGGCAGCTTGGACGCAGTGCAGCGGCATGCGTTGATGGCGGCCTACCCGGGACCGGAACTGCGGGGCCGGATCGCAGCGTGGGAGGCACGGCTGGCGCCGCTGACGGAGTGCGTGCCCGCTGCCTCTCCCCCGCCTGAACTATGGCAGCGGCTGGTCCTGGCGACCGGCATTACGGCGCCACCCCGGCCCGGTGCCCGCACGCGCGTCGCCCAGGCAGCACCGGCCAACTCCAATGCGCTGTGGCAATTTGCCACTGCTGCCAGCCTATTCTTGGCGGCCTCGATCGCGGCGTATTCGATTTTCCCCAACACGCAAAATGCCGATCCGATGCTGGCCGCCTTATCGCCGGCCGGCGTACCCGGCGCGTCGTACCTCGTCCGGGTCGATAGCTCGGGCTTGGCCACGGTATTTGCCCTGGGTGCGCCGCCCGCGAATATGGAAGGGCGGTCGCTACAGCTATGGTCGCTCGTTGACGGTGCGACCATCCCGGCAAGTTTGGGGTTGATCAACGCCGGCGGGGCAGCGCGCCTGAAGATACGCTCGGCGGCCGGCACACAGCTTCTGGTCACGCTGGAGCCGGCGGGCGGGTCCATTTCGGGTAAGCCGACCGGGCCGGTGGTTTTTGCAGGGCGGCTGTCCAACGGCACGTGATGCAGGGTTGACGGGTGGGGTACTGGGCCTCACATGGCGAATACCAGACAAGTGCGGTCTGGATTACTGGATCCGGTGATGCTCCGCCTCTCTAAACTCACTGATTATGCGGTGGTCGTGCTGGTGCAGTTGTCCCGCGGGGCAGCCTGCCAGACCGCGCCGGGTATTGCGCGTATGACTGGCGTGCCGGAGCCGACGGTGGCCAAAGTGCTAAAGGCGCTTTCGGCGGCGGGGATCGTCACCAGTCAACGCGGATCGCGCGGTGGGTATAGTTTGGCGGCCCCAGCCGGGTCGATTGATGTGGCGTCAGTCGTTACGGCCATCGATGGTCCAATCGCGCTAGTCGCCTGTGTCGAGGGCTCTGGTCAGGATTGCGAGGCCCTGGGCCAGTGCCCCGTCCGCGGCCGTTGGGACGTTGTAAATACTGCCATTCGCACCGCACTGGGCGCGATCACGCTGGCCGACCTCGATCGTGGCGCACGCCCGGCACTGCGCCCGGCGATGGTTGCACCGCAGCTTCAATCTTTAGCCGAATAGGTTCACACCATGGCCGCTGTTGTCGAGACGCTGGACACTGTCACCGCCCTGACCGAGGGCGGCTACAAGTGGGGGTTCGAAACCGACATCGCGATGGATATCGCGCCTAAAGGCCTTTCGACCGACACGGTTCGCATGATCAGTGCAAAGAAAGAGGAGCCGGAGTGGCTGCTCGAGTGGCGTCTGGCCGCGTTTGCCGCGTGGCAGGCGATGGAGGAGCCGAACTGGGCCAAGGTCGGATATCCGAAGATCGACTATCAGGACATCCATTATTACGCCGCACCGAAGCGCCCGGCGCCGAAAAGCCTGGCCGACGTCGATCCCGAGCTGCTGGCGATGTATGAGAAGCTTGGCATCCCGCTAAAGGAGCGGGCGATCCTGGCCGGGGTGGAGGGTGCAGACGCTGTGCCGAATTTCGGTGCCAACGTGGCCGTAGACGCCGTATTCGACAGCGTGTCGGTCGCAACGACCTTCAAGGACGTGCTGGCCAAGGCCGGCGTAATCTTCTGCCCAATAAGTGAGGCCGTACGCGAGCATCCAGACCTGGTGCGCAAGTACCTCGGCACCGTAATCCCGACCAGCGATAACTACTTTGCCGCCCTGAACAGCGCCGTTTTTACCGATGGAAGCTTTGTCTACATCCCAAAGGGCGTGCGCTGCCCGATGGAGTTGAGCACCTATTTCCGCATCAACGCCAAGAACACCGGTCAATTCGAGCGGACACTGATCATCGCCGATGATGGCGCGTATGTTTCTTACCTCGAGGGTTGTACGGCACCAATGCGGGACGAAAACCAGCTGCATGCGGCAGTGGTCGAGCTGGTGGCCTTCACCGATGCGACGATCAAGTACAGCACGGTGCAGAACTGGTACCCCGGCGACGTCAATGGCAAGGGTGGCATCTACAACTTCGTTACCAAGCGTGCCGCCTGCCGTGGTGCGCGTAGCAAGGTTAGCTGGACGCAAGTCGAGACCGGCTCTGCGATTACGTGGAAGTATCCGTCCTGCATTTTGCAGGGTGAAGGCAGCGTGGGCGAGTTCTACTCCGTGGCCGTGACGAATAACCGCCAGCAGGCCGATACGGGCACCAAGATGATCCACATCGGCAAAAACACGCGCAGCACGATCGTAAGCAAAGGCATCAGCGCCGGCCGTTCGGATAATACCTATCGCGGACTGGTTCGCATCCTGCCCCGCGCATCCGGCGCACGAAACTACACGCAGTGCGATAGCCTGCTGATCGGGGACCAGTGTGGCGCGCATACGGTGCCCTACATCGAAAGCCGCAACCCGACGGCAAAGGTCGAGCATGAGGCGACGACGTCCAAGATCGCCGAGGACCAGCTGTTTTATTGCCGCAGCCGTGGCCTATCGGAAGAGGACGCGGTTGGCCTGATCGTCAACGGCTTCTGCAAGGACGTGCTCAAGGAGCTTCCGATGGAGTTCGCGGTCGAGGCACAAAAGCTGCTCGCCGTATCGCTGGAAGGGTCCGTGGGCTGATGCTGACGATTGAGGGCCTGCATGCCCGCATTGGTGAAAAAGAGATCCTGCGCGGCCTGACGCTTACGCTGGCGGCCGGGCAGGTGCATGCGATCATGGGGCCCAACGGGTCGGGTAAAAGCACGCTGGGTTATGTGCTGTCAGGCCATGAGGGTTATGAGGTGACGGGTGGTACCGTGACGTTCGATGGCCACGACCTATTGGCGATGGAGGCGGAGCAGCGTGCGGCCGCCGGGCTGTTCCTGGCGTTTCAGGCGCCGATTGAGCTGCCCGGCGTCGGCAACGCCAATTTCTTACGCACGGCGCTGAACGCGATCCGCCGGGCACGGGGTGAGGCAGAGTTGGACGCCGTGTCGTTCCTGCGCCTGGCGCGGGCCGAGGCAAAGCGGCTGCAGATGCCGGACGATATGCTGAAGCGGAACGTGAATGTCGGCTTCAGCGGCGGTGAGAAAAAGCGGAACGAGGTCCTGCAGATGGCCATCCTGCGTCCGAAGCTTGCGGTGCTGGATGAGACGGATAGCGGCCTGGACATCGATGCACTGCGGGTCGTGGCGGACGGCGTGAATGCGCTGCGAAGCCCAGACTTCTCGGCATTGGTGATCACGCACCACCAGCGGCTGCTAGACCATTTGGTGCCGGACCGCGTGCACGTGCTTTCGGCCGGGCGGATCATCCGCAGCGGCGGCCCGGAATTGGCGCGGGAGCTGGAAGCAAATGGCTACGCGCAGGTGGTGGCGGCTGCCGCATGAACGAGTTGCTACGCAACGGCGCAGACGCGTTCGTCCAGCGCTACCACGGTTTTCGTGATCGCCTGCCGGGTAATCGGGCGCAACGGGACGCGGCAGCTGAGGCATTCGCGCTACCGAGCATGAAGAGTGAGGCCTGGCGCTACACGAGCCTACGCCCGCTGGCTGAAAGCGTATTTAGCGAGCCGCTCACCGATATTTCGGCCGCCACGCCCGACTTTTCACAGTATCCGGACCTGCCGCGGGTGGTGCTTATCGACGGGCGGTACCGGTCTGATTTGTCGACGACACTGGACCATGTGGCAATTGAGAGCTTTGCTGAGCGGCCAGAGTTCGGCACCGGCCCGTCTATCGCCGAGCCGATGGTCGCACTCAACACGATGCTCGCCGAGGATGGTGTGCACTTGCATGTGGCAGCCGGCGTGGATGCGGGGGCACTCCTGCTGGTGTCGTTAGCACCCGATGAGTATCGCCCGGTCGCGTTTCACCCGCGGCACACGATCCGCCTGGATGCGGGCGCCCGGTTGACGATCCTGGAGGTTGCCCACGGCGCCGGCCAGTACCTCCATAATGCCGTGACCGAGGTGCATGTGACGGAGGGCGCGATACTGACCCATGTACGCCTGCAGGACGAAAGCACGGGCGCGTTCCATGTCAACACGACCTATGCCGAAATCAGTGGCCGGGGGACCTATGACGCGTTCGTATTGACACTCGGCGCGCGGCTGGCGCGGACCGAAATCCATGCGCGCCTGACTGGGCCGCACGGCATGGTGCATTTGAATGGCGCGCAGCTTTTGACCGGCAATCAGCACGGCGATATCACGACCGTTGTGCAGCACCACGCGCCCGATTGCGGATCGCGCCAGACGATTAAAAACGTGCTGTCCGGCAAATCACGCGGCGTGTTCCAGGGTAAGATCGAAGTCGCGCGCGTGGCCCAGAAGACCGACGGCTACCAGATGAATCAGGCCCTGCTGCTGTCCCCCGATGCAGAGATCGACTGCAAGCCCCAGTTGGAAATATACGCCGACGATGTGAAGTGCAGCCACGGTGCTACAATCGGCGAGTTGGATGCGGACCAGCTTTTCTACCTGCGCAGCCGGGGCGTACCAGCCGCAGAAGCGCGGGCGATCTTGGTTCGCGCCTTTTTGGTCGAAGCTATCGACCTAATTACGCATGAGGGCGCGCGCGCCATGCTGGACAGCGCGATCGCCCGGTGGTGGGAGCGCCAGTCATGAATGCCATAAGCAAGCCCGTGTTCGACGTGGAAGCGATCCGCGCACAGTTTCCGATTTTGAACGAAACGGTGCGCGGCAAACCGCTCGTGTTCCTCGACAGTGCAGCGTCGGCGCAAAAGCCGCGTTTCGTTATCGACGCCATGGTGCACGCGATGGAGACGCAATACGCCAACGTCCATCGTGGACTGCATTGGATGAGCGAGCGCACGACGGACGCCTATGAGGGCACCCGCGACGCCGTGGCCAGGCTGCTGAACGCGCCGTCGCGGGATGAGATTGTGTTCACCCCCAATGCGACGGCGGCATTCAACCTGGTCGCGCATTCATACGGCGCGCTAATGAAACCCGGCCAGGCGGTTGTTCTGTCGGCGATGGAGCATCACGCCAACCTGGTGCCCTGGCAGATGCTGCGCGACCGGGCCGGGATTGAATTGCGGATCGCCCCGATTACCGACCAGGGTGAGTTGGACATGGCCGGGCTGGAGGCGCTGCTGCAAGACAGGCGCGTGGCACTGGTGTCCGTCACGCACATGAGCAACGTGCTGGGCACCGTGACCCCGGCCGCCCGCATTGCCGCATTGGCCCACAACTATGGCGCGCTGGCGATGTTTGACGGTTCCCAGGCCACCGTGCACCGCGCCGTCGATGTGCAGGCGATCGGGGCCGATTTCTACACGTTCACCGGCCACAAATTATACGGTCCGACCGGCATTGGCGTGTTGTGGGCCCGGCGTGAATTGCTGGAGGCGATGCCGCCGTTTCTGGGTGGTGGCGATATGATTTCGTCGGTCAGCTACGAAAACAGCACCTATGCCGAGGTCCCGCATAAGTTCGAGGCCGGCACCCCCGCGATCCTAGAGGCAATCGGTCTGCGTGCGGCGATCGAGTGGGTGGAGGCAGTCGGCTTCGACGCAATCCAGGCGCATGAGGCGGCGCTGACCGACCATGCCATCGCGCGGCTTTCGGGAGTGAAGGGGCTTCGGCTGCTGGGGGCGGCGCAGGACCGGGGCGGCGTGTTCAGCTTTACGTTGAAGGGCGCCCACGCCCATGACGTGGCGACGCTGCTGGATCGTCAGGGCATCGCCGTCCGCGCCGGCAATCATTGTGCCGAGCCCCTAATGCGCCGGCTGGGCGTCGATAGCTCGGCGCGGGCCAGCACCGGCATCTACACGACCCTGGCCGAGATTGACGTATTGGCCGACACGCTGGAGCGGGTGCGTGAGTTCTTCGAATAGTGTGTTCGATGACGTGCGGGCGCTGTATAATGACAGCATCCGCCGCCATGG
>JAYVTX010000002.1:0-4502 GCA_043788425.1 Rhodospirillales bacterium | reverse complement strand
AGAGCCGTTACGACGACCTTGCGCACGAACGGGCTGGCGGCGGAGAAATATAGCTTCAAAAAATATCCTTTTGTGAACGCAAGGTTGCCAGGGTTGCCACGTCTGGCGCCCGCAAGAACGGGTTTTCGGCCAGTTCGGCCGCAAGCCTGGTGGGAACGGTCGCCTGGTTCGCAGCACGCAACCGGTCCACCTCTGCCGCACGGGCCTGCAGCGCCGAATTGGCCGGGTCAGCATGTAGTGCGAACCGGGCGTTGGACTTGGTGTATTCATGCCCGCAGCAAACCAGCGTGTCAGGCGGCAGGGCCGCAAACTTTTGCAAGCTGCCGAACATGTCGGCCGCCGTACCCTCCAGCAGCCTGCCGCAGCCCAGGCTGAAAAGCGTATCGCCCGACAGCAGCACGCCGCCGCCCGTATAGGCAATATGCCCGATCGTATGGCCCGGCGTGTCGATAACCGCCAGCGGCGTGTGGCCAAGCATGACCGTGTCGCCCGGTACCACCGCGCGGTCGAGGTGCGGCAGCCGGCGCTGATCGGCCGCGGCACCCACGACGGGGCAGTTGTACTTCGCCCGCACTGCGTCGACAGCGGCGATATGATCGTCATGGTGATGGGTGATCAGGATCATATCGAGCCGGCCGCCCGCCGCCTCGATCGCAGCAATACACGGGTCGCGTTCGGCCGGGTCGACAATGGCCGTGGCACCCGTACCGTCCTGTAGCAACCAGGCGTAGTTGTCGCTCAGGATAGCGATGGCGTGCGCCGTAATCGGCATGGTTCTCTCCCGGTCACCATCTGAGACCCTGACGGAACTCGTACCCGGGCGCAAGCGTCTCGCATCCGGTAGGCGCTCCCTTCCATAGCGGCGGCAGAACGCGGCCAGGCAGGCAAGCTACCGCTAGACCGAGAATTACGATTGAACCGATCAGTTACCGATCGCGATGTCCGACTGGTTTATTGTCGTTTTAAGTACGCTAATTGGACGTCAATACTTCAAAATGGCGGGCGGCGTCCTGAATACGGCGGGCCATCGCCGCCACTCCGTTGCCGCGATTGGTGGACAGCGCCTCAATCAACCCAAGATCCCGCAAAAAGCTGGGATCGGTTGCGGCAACTTCCGCCGGCGTTCGGCCGGAATATACTCGTAACAGTAATGCCACCAGCCCGGAAACGATGGCAGCATCGGAAGCGCCGGCCAGCAGCAACCGGTCGCCATCGCGTGATGCCTCCATCCAGACCTGGCTCTGGCAGCCCGGCACGCGGTGCGCGTCATCTTGCCAAACAGGCGGGAAAGGGGGGAGGGCGCGGCCCAGTTCGATGAGGAACTGGTAGCGGTCCATCCAATCGTCAAACACGGATAGCTCGTCCGCAATGGCTGCGATAGCGGCTGCGGCGGTAGGCTCGGCGGGTATCAGAAACGGGCTGGTCATAATGAAGATATGGCGTGGGTACCAAAAACGGAAACGGCCCCGCCCAGACCTAAGTCCGGGACGGGGCCGTTCTAATCGCCTGACTTAGGCGTGGTTTGCCGTGACGTGGTAGCTGCAACGGCCGGCAACAGTCGTCGCATCCATGACGCCATTGGCGATCGTGCCGGAAACGGTGCCGCCGCGGCGGGAGATGTTGCTGATGGTGCCATCGGCGTTGATGCGGGCGCGGATGCCCTTCAGCACGAACGTGTTGCCACGCACGCGGGTCGTGACCGCACCAGGCTTGGCGCAACCGCGGCCGAGCGTGCCAACGGCCTCGGCAGTGCCCTTATAGATCCCATCGACCGGGCCCATCATCGGGGCCGGAGCCATGACCGGGGGTGCGACCGGGGTCATGTCCGCCATCGGGGCGGGCGGGGGCGGGTTGGCGGCGCAGCCGGCGACGGTACCAGCGGCAAGTAGGAACATAGCAATCTGTGCGCGCATTGGGGTTTCTCCTAAGAATGCAGGCCCCCACGTCTAGGAACCAGCCTTATCTGTCAAGGCACGTTCAGACCAAATGAAGAATTTGTTTACGCTACAGGATAAACCGGCTGAGGTCCCCGCGCGCCGCCAGTGGGGCCACCCGTTCGAGGACATACGCCGCATCGATGACAATACCGTCGCCGGGCCGATCGGTCGCGGTGAAACTAATCTCCTCCAGTAATTTCTCCAGTACGGTCGATAGCCGCCGGGCACCGATGTTCTCCACACGTTCGTTAATATCCGCGGCCAGATCGGCCAACGCGTCGATAGCGTCGGTGGTAAAGCTCAACCGAACCTGCTCCGTTCCGAGCAGCGCCTCGTATTGCTTGATTAGGCTGTGTTCGGGCTCGGTCAAAATCCGGCGCAGGTCGTCGCGGGAAAGCGGGGCCAGTTCGACCCGGATCGGCAGCCGGCCCTGCAACTCAGGAAGCAGGTCCGATGGCTTGGCCAGATGAAACGCACCGGACGCAATGAACAGCACGTGGTCGGTTTTGACCGGGCCGTATTTGGTGCTGACGGTCGTGCCCTCAATTAACGGGAGCAGGTCGCGCTGCACCCCTTCCCGGCTGACATCGCCGCCGCGAAACCCGTTCTCGCTGCGGGCGCATACCTTGTCGATCTCGTCCAGGAAGACGATGCCGTTCTGCTCGGCGTGGGTGACGGCGTCTTTGGTCAGGCGGTCCTGGTCGACCAGCTTGTCCCCTTCGTCGCGCAGCAAAGCGGCGCGGGCGGCGGGCATCGCCATCTTGCGCCGGGTCTGACGGGCACCGAACATGCCGCGCATCATCTCGTTGATGTTCTGCATCCCCCCCTGGGGCATGCCGGGTATTTCCATGGCGGCTGGCGCCTGTTCGGCGACTTCGATCTCGACCTCGCGGTCTTCCAACTCACCATCGCGGAGCATGCGACGGAACTTACTACGCGTGTCGGCGCTGGCCCCGTCACCGACCAGTGCGGAGACCAACCGGTCTTCGGCCGCCAGCTCGGCTTTCGCCTGCACGTCCTTGCGGCCCGCGTCGCGCAGCATACCAATACTGGCCTCAACAAGGTCGCGCATGATGCTGTCGACGTCGCGGCCGACGTAGCCGACTTCGGTAAACTTGGTCGCTTCGACCTTGATGAACGGGGCCTGCGCCAGCTTAGCCAGGCGGCGCGCAATCTCCGTCTTGCCGCAGCCGGTTGGGCCGATCATCAGGATATTTTTAGGTACAACCTCATCCCGCATCGCCTCGGGCAAGTGCTGCCGACGCCACCGGTTGCGTAGTGCGATCGCCACCGCCCGCTTGGCGTCAGCCTGGCCCACAATAAACCGATCGAGCTCACCCACAATTTCCCGCGGGGAATAGGTCGGCACGTCCATCACAGGGTCTCCACGATTACGGAGTGGTTGGTGTAGACGCAGATGTCGCCCGCGATCTTCATGGCGCGCCGGGCCACCTGTTCGGCGTCGATGCCGTCGACGGTCATTAGCGCCCGAGCGGCAGATAGGGCGAAATTGCCGCCGGAGCCGATGGCGATCACGCCGTCATCCGGTTCCAGCACATCGCCATTGCCGGTCAGGGTATAGCTGTGCTGCGCGTCGGCGACGGCCATCATGGCTTCCAACCGGCGCAAATACCGGTCGGTCCGCCAATCTTTTGCTAACTCAACGCAGGCACGCTCGAGCTGGTTGGGGAAGCGCTCGAGCTTAGCCTCCAGCCGTTCCAGCAGCGTGAACGCATCGGCCGTGGCCCCTGCAAACCCGGCCAGAACGTTCAGCCCGGCGCCGATCCGCCGTACCTTGCGCGCGTTGCCCTTGATGACGGTTTGGCCCAGCGTAACCTGTCCATCGCCCGCCATCGCGACCCGGCCGTCCCGGCGGACACAGAGGATGGTGGTACCGTGCCAGCCGACAGGATCGTGTTGCGTTTGCATAGCGGCGTAGGTGGGTGTGGCGCGCGGGCTGCACAAGAACTGGGCAGACCGCCCCATAGGTTGGGTGACGTTGATGGCGCGCCCGGTCTCTGTTTCGCCGCCCGCCACAATGCGCTACGGAACGCTATGACCCGTACCGCCATCATTAATCGCACAACCTCCGAAACGCAGATCAGCGTGCAGATTGATCTGGATGGCACCGGGCATGCCGATATCGCGACCGGTATTGGCTTCCTGGACCATATGCTTACGGCGTTCGCCCGCCACGCGTTATGCGATCTGACCATCAACGCCGCCGGCGACCGGCACATCGATGACCACCACACAACCGAGGATGTGGGCATCGTGCTCGGCCAGGCCTTGGTGCAGGCCGTGGGCGATAAGCGCGGCACGACCCGCTACGGCGCGGCGGTGGTGCCGATGGATGAGGCACTGATCGACGCTGCCCTCGACCTATCGGGACGTCCATTTCTGGCCTGGTCCGTCACATTCGGGCCGGACAAGATCGGCACGTTCGATACCGAGCTGTTCCAGGAGTTCTTCCGCGCCTTCGCCATGAACGGCCTGCTGACGCTGCACGTGACGCAACGTGCCGGCACCAACGCGCACCACGTGGCGGAGGCGGCGTTCAAGGCC
>JAYVTX010000001.1:0-6717 GCA_043788425.1 Rhodospirillales bacterium | reverse complement strand
CCACGGGCGCGCCGGCCGCCTGGATCGCTGCCGCCATGCTATCCGCCACCGCCGCCAGCCCCAGCTCCGCAGGCACCATTTCGGCCAGTCCCATCTCCGCGGGGGGCGAATTACCGAAGCCTGGCAGATGCGGCAGGAACACACGGTGCCGGCTGGCCAAAGCCTCGGCCAGGGGCAGGCAACTACTAGCGTCGGCCAGTAGCGAATGGAACAACCATACCGGGGAACCCTGGCCCATCGTTTCGGCCTCGATCGTGGCAAATCTGCTCATTGCCCCCCATACCACGGCGAATGCGGGCGGGCGACCGCGCTGCGTTGACTGAAAACCGCGCCGGCACCAGTCTTTGCGGCGCGCGTGCCGGACCCATCTCCGGAACAACCACCGGAGAAACGGCTGTGAGCTTCCCTTATTTCGGACGGCGTGAGGATGCGCGGCTGCTGACGGGCGCGGGGCGGTTCACGGCCGACTGGCGTCTGCCAGGCATGGTGCATGCGGCGTTCCTACGCTCCGACCACGCCCATGCCCGCATCGTGTCGATCGACACGAGTGCCGCCCGCGCCATGCCCGGCGTGCTGGCCATACTGACGGGCGCGGACATGCAGGCGGCGGGCTATGGCCGCGGCCACGCGAAATTACCCTACGCCGGACGCGACGGCATGCCGCTACTGACCCCCGCCGTCCCTGCCCTTGCGCTTGACCGCGCCCTGTATGTCGGCGACCCGGTGGCGATCATCATGGCCGACACCCCGGCGCAGGCACAGGATGCGGCTGAGCAGATGGCCGTCGTCTACGACATGCTGCCGGCCGTGACCGACATGACCGACGCACTCGGGCCGGCCGCGCCCCGCCTACATGACAGCGTGCCGGGCAATCTGTGCTTCGACTACGAATACGGGGACCGTGCCGCGACCGACGCTGCCTTTGCTACCGCCGCGCACGTCGTCACCCTGGACCTGACCAGCGACCGCGTCGTCGGCAACCCGATGGAGCCAAAGGCCGCCCTCGCCCGCTGGGACGGCGACGTGCTGGAAATGTGGAGCCCGACGCAAGGGATGGTGGCGCTACGGGACTCGCTGTGCAGCCTGACCGGCCTGCCGCCCGAACGGGTGCGTGTGCGGGCGGAAGATGTGGGTGGCGGCTTCGGCATCCGGGGTGGCGCGTATCCCGAACATGCGGCGCTTGCATTGGCGGCGAAGGTGACCGGCCGTCCGGTGCGATGGATCGCCAGCCGGTCTGAGACGTTCCTGAGCGACTATCACGGCCGCGGTGTGCGGATGCATGGCGAGCTGGCGCTGGACGCCACGGGCAAGTTCCTAGCCATCCGGCATGCGTGGGTGTGCGATCAAGGTGCCTATCCAGTCGCCACCGGGCCGCTGATCTCCACCCTGAACCCGGCCATGATGTGTACCGGGCCGTACCAGATTGGCGCGGTGTACGGGCGCAATCGCCTGGCGCTGACCAATACCGTGCCGATCACCGCCTATCGCGGCGCGGGCCGGCCGGACATGGCGTATGCGATCGAACGCCTGGTCGAGCAAGCCGCGCGGGAAATGGGGATCGACCGGCTGGAACTGCGCCGTCGCAACGTGGTGCCGGCCGGCGCATTTCCCTACCGCCTGCCGACGCCCGGCCCGATGGCGGCGGTCTATGACAGCGGCGACTATGCCGGGCTGATCGATATGGCGGCCGCGGAAGCAGACTGGGCCGGGTTCGAGGCACGGCGGGCCGCGGCGGCGGCACGTGGCCTGTTACGCGGCATCGGCATCGGGCTGTTCGTCGAACCCTCTGGCGGCGTGGTCCCCCGCGACGAGGTAGCGATCACCTTCGAACCCGATGGCGGCGTGCTGGTCCACAACGTGACGCATTCGTCCGGCCAGGGACATGAAACGGTGTTTCCCGAAATCGTCGCCCGGGTGCTGGGCCTGGAGCCCGCCGCGATCACACTGCGGCAGGGCGATCCGGATGGCCCGGCGCTGACCGGCGGCGGGGCCTTCGCCTCCCGCTCCATGCTGTCCCACGGGGCCGCGACGTCGCAAGCCGCGACAGAGGTGGTGCGGCGCGGCCGGGTGCTGGCGTCTGACCGGCTGGAAGTGAGCGAGGCCGATCTGGAGTACGCTGCGGGCGCATACCGCATCGTCGGCACCGACCGCGTCGTGACCCTGCTAGAACTGGCCCGGCCGGCCGAGGGGCAGGAGAGCGGACCGCTCGATACCACCACAACCCTGGCGTCGGCCCGCGCCTACCCGTCCGGGGCGCATGTGGCGGAGGTCGAGATCGACCCCGCGACCGGTGAGGTCACGTTGCAGCGCTACGTGGCTGTCGACGATTGCGGGGTCGTGCTGAACCACACCCTGCTGGACGGCCAGATCATGGGCGGGATCGCGCAGGGGCTGGGCCAGGTATTGGGCGAACGGGCGGTGTATGATGCGGACGGGCAATTTTTGTCCGGCAGCTTCATGGATTACGCCATGCCCCGCGCCGAAACCCTGCCCGGTATTTCACTACATGAACGGCCAGTGCCGTCACCCAATAACAGCTTGGGTGTGAAGGGCGCTGGTGAGGCTGGGACAACCGGGTCATTGCCGGCCGGCATGAATGCGGTACTGGACGCGCTGTGGTCGGCAGGGGTACGCGGGCTGGATATGCCGGCCTCCGCCCACCGGGTATGGGCCGCCCTGCGCCGATGAACTTTCGGGAGCGGGTTCCGTATGTGCCGCGCGGCGCCGGGCCGAAGCTGCGGCTGCCGGCAGGCAAGCGGATCGCGGTCTGGACGATCGTTAATGTGGAGAACTGGGACCCGGACCAGCCCATGCCGCGTACGGTGCTGCCGCCGCCCATGGGCCAGCCGTTGCTGCCCGACCTGCCGAACTGGGCCTGGCACGAATACGGCATGCGCGTGGGTATCTGGCGCTTTTTCGACGTGCTAGGTGCGCGTGGCATCCGAGCAAGCTTCGCGCTGAATGGGTCCGTTGCGGAACTTTACCCAGACATGTGCCGGGCCGCGCATGCCGCGGGCTGGGACTTCATGGGCCACGGATACGTGCAGCGCCCCATGCACCGCGTGGACGACCAGCCGGCCGCAATCGCCGCCACGATCGAAGCCATTCGTGGCATCACCGGCCACCCGCCCCGCGGCTGGGAAAGCCCCGGCCTGACGGAAACAGCCGACACCGCGGACTACCTGGCGGCGGCCGGGATCGAATACGTGGCCGACTGGGTGCTGGACGACGTACCCGTGCCGATCCGGACACGCACGGGCCGCCTGATCTCGGTCCCGTACACGATCGAGCTAAACGACGTCGTGATCAACGCCGTCGAAAAGCACGGCGCGGAGGAGCTGCTGCGCCGGGGCCGGGACCAGTTCGACCGGCTGTATGCCGAAGGGGCGGACAGCCCGCGCGTGATGGCGATCTCGATCCACCCGTATCTGACCGGCGTGCCGCATCGGATCCGGTATTTGGAGGCGCTATATGACTACATTCTAGGCCATGAGGGTGTGGCGATGATGACGGGCGCGGAGATTCTGGATTGGTACTTGGCGGAGGTCGGCTGACGCATCGGGGGGCGGGCATGCGGCGCGCGCTCGTTATCGGCGGGTCGGTCGGCGGCCTGTTTGCAGCGCTGGCGCTACGCCGGGCCGGCTGGGCGGTGCAGATCAGCGAGCGTGTGGCAGTACCCCTCGCTGGCCGCGGCGCGGGGATCGTGACGCACCCCGCACTCCGCCGCGTCCTGGACCAACTCGGCCTCGACACGCATAGGGATTTCGGCGTGCCGGTCGCGGGGCGGCGCACGCTGGCGCGGGATGGCAGCGTGGCCGGGGTGCTGGACTGTCCGCAGGTTATGACGTCGTGGGACCGGCTATTCCGTCTGCTGCGTGGCGCATGGCCGGACGCGCAATACGCGCTGGGTGAAAGCCTGACAGGCGTTCGTATAACCCCAACCGGAATCGTCGCACAGTTCGGCAACGGTACCGTGCGGGAGGCGGAGTTGCTGGTGGGCGCGGACGGTATTCGCTCCGGCGTACGCGACGCGTGCTTTGGCCCTGTCACGACAAACTATGCCGGATACGTTGCCTGGCGCGGGTTAGTGGCCGAGAGCGACGTGCCTGCAGATTTGTTTTCCTGTTTCGGATTCTGTCTGCCGGATGGCGAGCAGATGCTCGGCTATCCCGTGGCGGGGGCCGACAACGATCTGCGCCCCGGCCATCGCCGCTACAACTTCGTCTGGTATCGCCCGGCCGATGACGCCGCGTTGGCACGGCTGCTGACGGATCAGGATGGAACGGTGCACGCCGGGTCGATCCCACCGCCGCTGATCCGGGCCGAAATCGTCGCGGCAATGCGGACGGATGCGGACCGCGTGCTGGCACCGGCCTTCGCGACCGTAGTGCGCGCGACAGCACAGCCGTTCCTGCAGCCGATCTACGACCTGGAATGTCCGCGGATGGTGACGGATCGGGTGGCGCTGGTGGGCGACAGCGCCTTCGTGGCCCGGCCGCATCTGGGCGCCGGCGTTACCAAGGCCGCCGAGGATGCGTGGGCGTTGGCGGCGGCGCTGGCCGATGCAGCTGTGTCGGACGGACTAGTCCGCTATGCGGTAACGCGGGAGGCCGTGGGCCGGAACCTGGTGGCGCGCGCGCGGCAACTGGGCGCGTTCCTGCAACCCCAGCACGCCTCGGCGGACGAGCAAGCAGCCGCAGCCCGGCATCGTACGACCGAGGCCGTGATGGCAGAGACCGCCTTGTTGGACCGATGATTGCGGGCCTAAATCCCAAACAGCCGTCGCGCATTCCCCCCGGCAATGGCCGCCACTGTTGCGTCGTCCAACCCGGCGCCGCACACGTGCCCCACCGGATCGCTCTCGGCCATGTCGAATGGATAATCCGTCCCCATCAACACCTTGTCGGCCCCAAACACCTCGATCAGCCCGCGTAACTGGTGCGGCGTGAACACCACGCTATCCACGTACACCCGCTTCAAATACGTCGTCGGCGGATGCGGCAGGTCGCCATGCGCGTCGCTACGCGCGCCCCAGGCATGGTCGATGCGGCCGGAATAGCTGGCCAGGTATCCGCCGCCATGCACCGCGATCAGCTTTAGCGCCGGGTGCCGCTCCAGCACGCCGTCGAAGATCAGGTAATGCAGCGCCAACGTCGTCTCCAACGGATTGCCGATGACGTTGTTGAAGTAGAACCGCTCCATCCGGTTGGCATGGGTGAAGCCGTTGGGGTGGATCAGCACGACGGCGCCCAACGCCTCTGCCCGGGCCCAGAACGGGGCGAATGCCGGGTCGGACAGTTCGCGTCCGCCAATGGTGGTCAGGATCTGCACGCCCTTCAGCCCCAGGCCCATCAGCCGTTCAAGTTCCCTGACGGACGCGGCACTGTCCTGCATCGGCAGAGTGCCCAGCGCCTGAAACCGCTCCGGCTTTTGCGCGCAGAACGTGGCCAGGCCGTCATTGATGATGCGGGCGGCCTGTGCCGCCACGTCGGCTGGCACCGTGTACGTGCACTGACCCGGCGGCGGCATGATGATCTGCAGATCGACGCCGGCCGCATCCATGTCCGCCAGCCGCACCGCCATATCGACCATGTTGGGCCGGCGGTCGGCGTCCTGCTTGCGGTTTAGCGCCTTGGTCGCCGGCGTTGCGAAGTGCGCCAGCGGCACGGTGCTAAGGTCGATATGCGGGCCAACCAGCGCCGCCGCCTCCGGCACCATGACGTGGCTGTGCATGTCGATCGTCATGCTGGCGGGCCGGGTCTCGCGCCCCGGGCGGCCATGCGTGCGGGCGGCGGTGGCACCGTAATGATTGGTTTCTTCAGCCATGAAAGTCTCCGTTAAAATACGCCAAGGTGCCGGTCGATGACGCCCTCGGCCTGAACCAGTTCGGCAGGGCCATGTAGTGCCACGCGACCGGTGTTGAGTACGGCCACGTCGTCTGCCAATGACAACGCCAGCCGCACATTCTGCTCGACCAGGATGATCGACAGCTTTTCCGCCTTCAACTGCGCGATAATCCGGCCGATTTCGGCAACCATCTGCGGCGCCAGCCCCTCCGACGGTTCGTCTAACAACAGCACGCGCGGATTGCCCATCAGCGCACGGCCAATGGCCAGCATCTGCTGCTCCCCACCCGATAGCGACCCGGCACCCTGCCCGCTTCGTTCCAGCAGCCTTGGAAACGTTGCGAACACGCGGTCCAGCGTCCAGGCCGCCCCGCGGACGGTTTGGCGTGCGACCAGCAAGTTCTCGCGGACCGTAAGGCTCGGGAACACCCGGCGTCCCTGCGGCACCAGCCCGATACCGCGGCGTGCGATAGCCTCGGGCGGTAGGGCGTGAACAGGCTCCTCAAACAGGGTAATCGCGCCACGCCGGGCGGGTACGAAGCCCATGACTGTCAGCAATGTCGTGGTCTTACCCGCGCCGTTACGGCCCAGCAGCGCCAGCAGCGTGCCAGCCCGCAACGTGATATCCACGGCGTGCAGCACGTGGCTGTCGGCATAATACGTGTCGACTGCCCGGAGTGCCAGCGCGCTATCCACCCAGATAAACCTCACGCGTACGGGGGTCTGCGATCACCTCGGCCCGCGTACCCTCCAGCACCACATGGCCGAAATTGAGCAGGCTGATCCGGTCGGCGAAGGCCAGCGCCATGTCCATATCGTGCTCGATCAGCACGATGGCGATTTCGGGCGGCAGCGCGTCCAGCACGGCGGA